>DATIUN010000310.1:0-4136 GCA_035466795.1 Azonexus sp.
TGGCCGCTGGCGGCTACCTGCTGACCAAGGCCGCCTGGCGCTTTTACCTGATCCGCGCCTGGCGGCGGCGCAACTGCTCCAGGCGCGCCGGCAAAAACGACTGATCAGGCGGCGCGCAGCGCCTGCTCGATGTCCGCCAGCAAATCCGGGAGGTCTTCGAGACCCGCCGAGATGCGAACCAACCCCTCGCCGATCAGGTGCTCCTTGCGCTCCTCAGGCGTGTAGAACGAGTGGGTCATCGATGCCGGATGCTGGGCGAGACTTTCGGCATCGCCCAGGCTGACGGCCCGGGTGACCAGGCGCAGCGCATTCATGAAGCGGCGCCCCGCCGCGATGCCGCCCTTGAGTTCAAAAGCCACCATGCCGCCAGGCAGCTTCATCTGTCGCTGCGCCAGTTCCAGTTGCGGAAAGGAGGCTAGTCCTGGGTAGTGGCAGACCTCGACCTTGTCATGCGCGGCAAGGAACCCGGCGATGCCCTGGGCATTCTCGGAATGGCGGTGCATGCGCAAGGCCAGCGTCTTGATCCCGCGCAGCACCAGGAAGGCGTCCTGCGCCGACAATACGGCGCCGGTCATGTCCTTGAGCCCGTAGAACCGCACCTGATCCAGGGATTCCCTGGGGCCGACGATGGCGCCGGCGATGAGGTCGCCATGACCGCCGAGGTATTTCGTCGCCGAATGCACGACATAGTCGGCGCCGAGTTCGATCGGGCGCTGCAGGTAGGGCGTGCAGTAAGTGTTGTCGACCACGACCTTCGCGTCATGACGGCGGGCAATCGCCGCGATCGCGGCGATATCGACCAGCCGCATGTTGGGGTTGGCGGGCGACTCGAAGAACACGATCCGGGTGCTGGCGCTGATCGCCGCTTCGAGATTCGCCGGGTCGGTGAGATCGAGGTGGGTGATCCTGACCCCGAACTTTGCCAGGCCGTGGTTGAAGAAGCCAAAGGTACAACCGTAAAGGGTCTTGTCGGCGATGACCTCGTCGCCGGGCTTGAGCAAGGTCCATAGCAGCGAGGTCGTCGCCCCCATGCCCGATGCCGTCACCAGGGCCGCTTCGCCCCCTTCGAGATCGGCGATGCGCTGTTCGAGCAGGTTGGTCGTCGGATTGCCGACCCGCGAATAGACATACCCCGCCTGCTCGCCGGCAAAGCGCGCCGCGCCGTCTTCGACGGTCGGGAAAGCGTAGGTCGAGCTCAGATAGAGCGGCGGGTTGAGGGATCCATGCCCGGCGTAGGGATCGTAGGCGTGGTGGATCGCTCGCGTCGAGAAGCCTAGGCGGGAATTCTTGGTATCCGGCATCGTTGCCTGTCCTTTGTCATGAAAATTGACCACGCGCTGGCGGTCAGGAGAAGACCGCTTCCTCGAACAGCGAGCGGATGACCACCTTCTTCACTTCCGGCCGGTCCGGCACGACATAGAGGACCGGCGTGATCATCTCCTCGAAGATGCCGCGCAGGCTACGCGCGCCGACCTTGAATTCGAGCGCGAGATCGGCGATCTGGCCGAATACCGCCGCCTCGATGACCAGCTCGACGCCCTCGTTCTGCAGGATGGCGCGAAACTGCCGGTAGATCGAATGCTGCGGCTCGATCATGATGCGCACCATCATGTCCTTCGACAGCTCATTGAGGCGGGCGATGATCGGCAGGCGGCCAGCAAACTCGGGAATCAGGCCGAAGCGGAAAAGATCGGTCGGCTTGACGCGGGCGTTGAGGCGATCGAGTACCTTCTGGTCGTCACCCTGCGAGGTGGCGATGAAGCCGAAAGCCTGCGTCTCGGCCAAGATGGATTCCAGCCCGACGAAGGCGCCGCCGCAGATGAACAGGATCTGCGTGGTGTCGATGTACTGGCCGCTTTTCAGGCGCACCGAGGCGCCTTCCATGATCTTCAGCAGCGCGTGCTGGACGTTTTCCCCCGAGGCAGCGCGCGCCTGGCCGCTGATCGCCTTCAACTTGTCGACCTCGTCGATGAAGACGATGCCGCGCCCGGCCTTCTCGGTATCACCACCGGCGCGTTCGAGCAAGCGCTGGAGAATGGCGTCGAGTTCCTCATTGACGTATTCGGTCTGCGCCAGCGAGGTCGCATCGGCAGTGACGAAGGGCAGTTCGAGGATGCGCGCCAGCGTTTCGCAGAGCAGCGTCTTGCCGGTGCCGGTCGGGCCCATCAGCAGAATGTTGCTTTTGAGCATTTCCAGTCGGTCGACCGCAACCATCTCGACCTTGCGGAAATGCGAATAAACGGCGACGGCGAGGATCTTCTTCGCGTCGTCCTGGCCGATCACATGGCGGTTAAGCTGGGCGACGATTTCACTCGGTTTCATCGGTACATTCCCTGAAAGGCGTCGAAGCAGAGGACAGGCTGCGAAATTTTGAAGATGACGGTAACGCAGCAACGAAGAAATACACCAAAAGCAGACCCTTCATGTTTTGCTTGGCCAAGTAATAGCAATTAATAGGGGACAGACCGCGGTTTTCATGCTGATCTTTTCTATTGTAATGCTTGCGAGATGCAGACCAATCCCGACAGCCAATGCTACACCGCTGAAAAACTCACTTGACGTATGCACACAAATACATACAATTAACCCATGCGCTACAGCTACGACCCGAAGAAACGAGTCGCGAATCTGAAAAAACACGGTTACGACTTCGAAGACGCGCCCCAGGTCATCGAAAGCGACCGCACTGTGACCTTCGAGGATCGCCGCTTTGCCTACGACGAGCAGCGATTCATTACCTTGGGGCTGTTGCGCGAGGATGTGGTGGTTATCTCCACCGCCGAGACGGATGAGGAAATCCGGTTGATTTCGATGCGAAAGGCAGAGCGAAATGAGCAAGAAATCTACTACAGCAATCTTTGACGAAGACACCCCCATCACCCAGGCCGACATTGATGCCGGCAGGCTGGTCTTGCGCAAGCGAGTGGAAGGCCGGGCAGCGCTGCCCAAGAAGCGCATCACGCTCTACCTCGACGTCGCCCTGGTAGAGCGCTTCAAGGAAATGGCCGGCGAACGCGGTTATCAGACGCTCATTAACGAGACGCTGAAAAGCTCGCTACAACAGTCCGATATGGAAGCGACGATCAGGAAGGTAATCCGCGAGGAATTGAAACCTCGGAAGGCGGCATAGCTTCCCCCGGCGGAAACCAGCAGAAAACCCCAATTTCGCTGCGTGGCACCGGAAATCGGGCAACCGGTAGCGCTTCGACTTGTCGCAGCGCCCTACTCGCCAACCAGCACGCCGTCGTTCAAATGCATCACCCGATCCGCGCGGCCAGCCAGTTGCAGGTCGTGCGTCACCATGACGAGGCTGGCGCGCTGCGAGCGCACCTGGGCAAGCAGCAGGTCGAAGACGACGCCCGCCGTCTGGCGGTCAAGGTTGCCGGTCGGTTCGTCGGCGAGGATGCACGAGGGCGAACTGACGAGCGCCCGGGCAATGGCGGCGCGCTGGCGTTCGCCGCCCGACAATTCGCCGGGGCGGTGTTCCAGCCGATGGCCGAGGCCGACAGCGGTCAGCATCTCGCCCGCAGCCTTCAGCGCTGCGCCGCGTTCCTGACGGCGGATCAGCAGCGGCATGGCGACGTTTTCCAGCGCCGAGAATTCGGCGAGCAGGTGGTGAAACTGGTAGACGAAACCGAGATGTTTGTTGCGCCAATCGCCGCGGTCGACCTCGCCGAGGGCAGAAAAATCGCGGCCCATCAGTTGTACCTTGCCGGCGGTCGGCGCGTCGAGCCCGCCAAGCAGGTGCAGCAGCGTGCTCTTGCCGGACCCGGAGGCGCCGACGATGGCCAGCGTTTCGCCGGCATGAACCTCAAGATCGACGGCCGACAGCACCGTGACATCCAGCCCGCCGTTGCGGAACGCCTTGCCCAGCCCGCTGGCCGCCAGAATGACGTCACTCATAGCGCAGCGCCTCCGCCGGATTGACGCGCGAGGCGCGCCAGCTCGGGTAGAGCGTCGCCAGCAGCGCGAGCACGAAGGCGATTAGCGTGACGCCCCAGACGTCGCCCCATTGCAGGTCGGACGGCAGGTCGGAGATGTAATAGACCTCCTTCGACAAGAATTGCACGCCAAAGAGATTCTGGATGAACGGCACCACGACGTCGATATTGAGCGCCAGCGCGACGCCGCCGGCG
>DATIUN010000311.1:0-3692 GCA_035466795.1 Azonexus sp.
TGTGAACTTCGTCTGCCCGGTGCCGACATCGAGATAGAACGGCACGAACCACGCGCGGTCTTCCCCGAACGCGTAGCGACCCTTGACGCCGACGATCCCGTCCCAGAGGGTCTCGCTGATGCTCTCGCTTCCGCTGCGACCTGGAGTGAAGACCGGGCCGAGTTCGCCATTGAGCGACCACCCGAGTTTCGGCTTGAGATACAACATCCGCGCGCCCGCGAGCAGGTCCACGGACCACGCCGGGTCGGAAACGACCCGGTACTCGCCGGCCAGCGTCCAGACCCAGCTCTTGAGATCCACGGTCAGGTCGGCGGTGGTGCCGGCGGGAATCCTGGTGTTGCCGATGGAGAAGTCGTGCGTTTGTGATTTGACGCCGCCGACATCCATGTAAAGCGCGTCGGTGAACATGCCCCAACGGCCGTTGTGCACATCGAGAGCCCCCATGAAGGTCATCTTGAGGTGGCTCAGGATGTCGTGGAAGGGGACATGGATGTCGGTACCGCCCAAGTTCCCCGGGAAATTCACCTTGCCGTCGATGGCGGGGAGCCAGCTGTAGATGGTCGCCGTAACGTGCCACTTTTCGGGTTCCCAGGTAGCATGCGCCGACTGGGTTGTTGCCGGCTGCCCTGCTGCAGACGCCGACACGAGCGCGGCGGAACCAATGCAAAGGGCAGTGATCGCGTTACCGAGCGAATCGAGGAGTTTCATGATCGGTGGGTGCGTTGTATTGCTGATGTGAGAGAACGTTGGCGAGCAGACGCGAAACCGCGCTGTTCTTTGCTCCAGCCTCTACTCGGCAATCGCGATCGTGGCGGCCGCCGCGGCGCTCTACTTGCTCGACGGCGTCGGAGGCTTCGGCATGACCTGCAGCACCATGAACCCCTTGCCAGTCAGGAAGTAGACTCGCCCACCGAAGCCCGGCGTGATCAGCGCGCCGATCGAGAGCGGCTCGAAGAAGTCCGACTGCGCGACGATGCGGCCGGTCGCCGCGTCGCGCCAGGTCACCTGTTCCTTGTAGTTGCCGGTGAACAGAGCGAGCTTGATCGGCTCCTGCTCGACGTTCTTCCTGGCGTTCGAGAGCAGCATCACGCGCTTGTCCTTGGGGCCGATCAGCGGCTGGAAGGCGTTGGTGGTGTCGTCGACAACCCACACCGTCTTCATCTCTCCGGTGGCCTGGTCGATCTTGATGCCTGCGACCTTGCCCACGCCCATGTCGGCCGAGTAGATCATGCTGTTCTCGGGATCGGTCTGCGGCTTGGGCGGCGCCCAGCTCCACTCGCCCTTCTTCAGTTCGCCGAACGGGAAGATCACCTTCGTGCGCTTCGCATCCTTCTGGTGCACCGCCACGATGCTCGATGCCACCGTCTCGCTGCCAAGGCCGTTCGTCTGCAGCACGATCCAGTCGCCGAGGATGCTGGGCGCATCGGAAGTGGTCTGGCCCTCCTTCATGGGCTTGACCACCCAGCTCGTATCCTGCGAAAGCTTCTTCGTCTGCGGGTCCCAGAAGTAGCGCAGCGCGCCGCTGTTCACGCCGAGGTAGATCGCGATCCTGCCCTCGAACATGGTAATGATGTGCGGCACGGTCGCCGGCTCGGGCAGCGCGATGCTGTCGAGAACGTCGAGCGTGTCGGGATCCACGGCGACCACGTTCGAATTGCCCTGCTTCATGCCCGGCTCGTTGCATTGGATGATGGCCATCGTGCCCTGAAGCTTGCAGCCGCTCGGCCGCGCCTGGTCCTTCAGAATCAGCGTGCCGTCGGGCGCGATCGTCAGGTGCTTGTAGCTCGCGTCGATGGCGGGCGTCGGTCCGGTGGGCAGCGTGACCTGCCTCAGGACCAGGCCGGTGTCGCCGTCGAGCAGGGCGACCTTGTTTTGCCACGCGGTGACGATCCGGCCGTTGGGCAGGATGTTGAGGTTGGTATTGGCAATCCACGCACCCGATACATTGCCGTTGTCGAGGTAGGTGCGCCAGATCTCGCGGCCCGTGGTCGCGTCGGCCTTGGCGATGAAGGGCCCCGCCGGAATCGCGCCCTTGGGGGGAGGCGCCTGCCCCCCCGAGATGAGAAGCTCGCCGGGGCGGCGGTTGTTGATGTACGACGTTGTGTCGTAGTCCACGACGCCGCGCCACGCGAAAACCTGGTTCGGTCCGTCGAAGCTGCCGCTGAACGTGGCGCAGGGGAACATCCCGCTGCGCTGCGCATCGGCGAGTTCCGCGCCGTTGATCGATGGGTAATAGCCCGGCGTCTGCAAATTCTGCGCGCAGGCCAGTTCCTTCGCGTACTGGCTCACGTCGCCCGGAAGCGGACCGTTGGCCGCGATTTCGTTCGAGGTGAGCCCAATCTCGCCGATGCGATTCTCCAACTTCTTCTCCGCGACCGGCCAGAGCAGCCGATACGCTGCAACCGCCAGCAGGACAAGGATGACGAGTCCCACTAACTTGAAGATACTAGATCGAGTCATTTGAATCCTTCTCGTGGTCGATGAGAGAACCCCGCGCATTGAGGAAACTCGCGTGACGGACGGCCGGAAAATCCTCTGTCGTCCTTACGTCGCGATCCGCAAATGCTTATCTCGCTACCGGTCACTTCGACTTCCTGACTCCGTTCTTCTCGAAATCCGCCTTGGTCGTGTAGTAGCCCTTGGGGTAGTAAGGGCCCATTACCGTGGCCAGGTCGCCGGGTTGCAACGGGCTGTATTTCCAGTCCTTGTGGGGCACCATGAAGCGCATCAGCAACGCGCCCCAGTCCTTGCGGTTGCGCGGGTCGCCGATGCCCTCGCCGGGCCCCCAGTTGATCCAGGCGACCCCATTCTTCTCGGTCGCGTTCTTCGGTCGGTCCTCGGGCAGGCTCACCACGATGGTGTAGTAGCCGTCCTTGTCCACCGGCACCTGCATGTCGAAAACACCGTCCCACAGGCTGCCATTGATGAATGAAGCCATCGTGGCCACCGACCAGTACTGCACTTCGCCGCCAGGCATGGTCTTGGTATTGGCCCAGGTGTTGGGGAAGGTCGGCATTTTTGCGCGGAAGACATACAGGGGACCGAATTGGCGCGACGTATAGTTCACCAGATATGCGGTCGAGGCATTGGCGCCACTGCCCTTGTTCTTCGGCACCGGCAGTTTCGCCCGCCCCTCGGGTTTCATGAAAGCGCCAGAGACCGCATCGCGGAGGCTGGTGAACAGGAAGAACTGCGAATTCGGACAGGCAGGGGCCGAGGCCGGCGTCATGCACGGGTTGTTGTCCGGGTTATTGACCAGCTTGTACCAACCGTCGGGTTCGATTGGCGGCGGCGCGTCACCCATGATCTTTCCGAACCGCCTGGTTGCTTCTTCCTGTGAGAGTTTGCTGCCGTCGGCGAGCGTCGCCTCATAGGTCAATCCCGGTCCATCGCGCGACGGCCCATCCGCCGGGCCCCAGCCAGTTCCGTCGCGGCCCTTGTTCGCGACATACATCCGGAAGCCGCCGAAGATCACCTGATCCTTGTTGCCGAGATAGACCGTGTTCTTCGCCCGTTCTGCGGCGTTTGCGGGCGCGTCCCTGGTCGCAATCCGGATGGTGAAATTGCGCTTGGTCGCATCCCTGTCCGCGCCCGGAACGAAGGGATTGGTTGACCCGGCATCGGGTTCCATGTCATAGCCGTCGATCGAGCCGCCGTCGGTGTTGACGAAGGTGTTCCGCTCGAACAGATAG
>DATIUN010000312.1:0-2524 GCA_035466795.1 Azonexus sp.
TATCTGGTCGATTCCGGCGGCGCCTTCCTGCCGATGCAGGACGAGGTTTTCCCGGACAAGGAACACTTCGGCCGCATCTTCTTCAACCAGGCCAACCTGTCGGCACAAGGTATTCCACAGATTGCCGCCGTGCTCGGCTCATGCACGGCGGGCGGCGCCTACGTGCCGGCGATGTGCGACGAGTCGATCATCGTCAAGAATCAGGGCACCATCTTTCTCGGCGGCCCACCGCTGGTCAAAGCCGCCACCGGCGAAGTGGTCAGCGCCGAAGATCTCGGCGGGGCCGACGTGCATACGCGCATTTCCGGCGTTGTCGATCACCTGGCCGAGAACGACGCCCACGCGCTGGACATCGCCCGCCGCATCGTCAAGGACCTGAACTGGAAAAAAGCCCCTTCGGTGGCGTTGACCGCAACCGTCGTGCCGCTCTTTGCCGCCGAAGAGCTGTACGGCGTCATCCCGACCGACAGCAAGAAGCCTTTCGACGTGCGCGAGATCATCGCCCGCATCGTCGACGGCTCCGACTTCGACGAATTCAAGGCGCGCTACGGCACGACACTGGTCTGCGGTTTCGCCCGCATCCACGGCTACCCGGTGGGGATCGTCGCCAACAACGGCATCCTGTTCAGCGAATCGGCCCTAAAAGGTGCCCACTTCATCGAACTGTGCGCCCAACGCGGCATTCCGCTGGTTTTCCTGCAGAACATCACCGGCTTCATGGTCGGCCGCAAGTACGAAAACGGCGGCATCGCCCGCGATGGTGCCAAGATGGTCACCGCCGTCGCCACGGCAAAAGTGCCGAAATTCACCGTCGTCATCGGCGGCAGTTTTGGTGCCGGCAACTACGGCATGTGCGGCCGCGCCTATTCGCCGCGCTTCCTGTGGATGTGGCCGAACGCGCGCATCTCGGTGATGGGCGGTGAACAGGCGGCCGGCGTGCTGGCGACCGTCAAGCGCGACGGCATCGAGGCGGCCGGCAAGACCTGGAGCAACGAGGAGGAAGCGGCCTTCAAGGCGCCGATCCGCGAGCAGTACGAAACGCAGGGCCACCCCTATTACGCCTCGGCGCGACTGTGGGACGACGGCATCATCGATCCGGCCGATACCCGCCGCATCCTCGGCCTCAGCCTTTCCGCCGCGATGAACGCGCCGGCCGAAGAGACGAAGTTCGGCATCTTCCGGATGTAGAGGGACTCGATCATGTACCTGCCCAAGCACTTTGCCGAAGACGATGTGGCCAAGATGCATGCCCTGATGCGTGCCCATCCGCTCGCCACGCTAATCAGCCATGGCCCGGACGGCCTTAACGCCAACCACATTCCACTGCTGCTGGCCGATGGCAAGCTACAAGGCCATGTCGCCCGCGCCAATCCCTTGTGGAAAGTCGGCAACGTCGCCGGCGAAGTGCTGGTGATCTTCCACGGCCACGAAAGCTATATCAGCCCGTCGGGCTACGCGACCAAGGCCGAGCACGGCAAGGTCGTGCCGACCTGGAACTACGTCGCCGTGCATGCTTATGGCGACCTGCGGGTCATCGATGATCCGGCCTGGATTTTTGGCCAGATTTCCGCGTTGACCGCAGCCAACGAAGGCGTGCTGCCGCAGCCCTGGGCCGTCACCGATGCCCCGGCCGATTACATCGAAAGGATGCTTGGCGCTATCGTCGGCATCGAAATCGGCATCACCCGCCTGCTGGGCAAATGGAAGGTCAGCCAGAACCAGCCGCCGGCCAACCAGACCAGCCTGACCAAGGCGCTCGCGGGCACACCGATGGCAGAGTTGATCCGTCAGCAGCAGCAACAATAAAAGGAGCGAGACATGTTCATGGCCCTCGAAATCGAACTGAATGGCCCGATCGCCACGATCTGGATGAACCGCCCGGACCTGCACAATGCCTTCGACGAAACCCTGATCGCCGAACTGACCGCCGCCTGCATCGCCCTCGATGAAGACGTGGATGTCCGTGTCGTCGTTCTCGCCGGGCGCGGCAAGAGTTTTTCCGCCGGCGCCGACCTCAACTGGATGAAGCGCGCCGCCAACAACGGCCTCGACGACAACCTGAACGACGCCCGCGCGCTGGCCCACATGCTGCGCACGCTCGCCGAGATGAAGAAACCGACCATCGCCCGCGTCCAGGGTGCGGCACTCGGGGGCGGTATGGGACTGGCTGCCGCCTGCGACATCGCCATCGCCTCGACCAAGGCAGTCTTTGCCGCCTCCGAGGTCAAATTCGGCATCATCCCGTCGGCTATTTCGCCTTACGTGCTGCACGCCATCGGCGCCCGCCAGGCGACCCGCTATTTCCAGACTGCCGAGCGTATCGACGCCCACCATGCCCGGCAGATCGGTCTCGTGCATGATGCGGTCGAGCCGGAGAAACTCGACGCCAGGGTGCAGGAAATCGTCAGCGCGCTGCTGCAGGGCGGACCGTTGGCGCAGGCGGCGGCCAAGGATCTGATCCGCGCGGTCGACGGCCGGATCATCAACGAAACGCTGGTCGAGGAAACCGCCCACCGCATCGCCC
>DATIUN010000313.1:0-4395 GCA_035466795.1 Azonexus sp.
GCCGCGCTGCGCATCGATCCGGCGACGGCCATAGGAGGTTAGGCAATGGCCCATCCGGCAATCGAAATCAGAGGCCTCACCAAACGCTACGGCGAAGGTGACACCGCGGTCGATGCGCTGAAGGGCGTGGACATGATCGTCCAACCTGGCGAGGTCGTGGGGCTGATCGGCCCCAGCGGCTCTGGCAAAAGCACGTTGCTGAAATGCCTCGGTGCGGTGATCGAGCCCACGTCGGGCCACATGGCGCTGGCGGGGCAGACCATCTACGACGAGGGGTGGAATGTTGCCGATCTGCGCGCGCTGCGGCGCGATCGCATCGGCTTCGTGTTCCAGGCGCCGTATCTCATCCCGTTTCTCGATGTCACCGACAACGTGGCGGTGCTGCCGATGCTGGCCGGAGTGCCCAACGGCAACGCCCGCGACCGCGCGCGGGCGATGCTCGCTGCACTGGATGTCGGCCATCGCGCCCAGGCACGGGTGCCGCAACTTTCAGGCGGGGAGCAGCAGCGCGTCGCGATCGCCCGCGCGCTGGTCAATCAGCCACCGATCATCCTCGCCGACGAACCGACGGCGCCGCTCGACAGTGAACGGGCGCTGACGGTGATTCGCATCCTGAACGAGATGGCGGAGCGCTTCGGCACCGCGATCATCGTCGTCACCCATGACGAGAAGATCATCCCGACGTTCCGGCGGATCTATCACATTCGCGACGGACGCACCTACGAGGAAGCGGGCGAGGCACGCGCCGCCTGATCAGGTGTCCGGTGCCGCCAAGTGAGCGAGCACCTGGCCCATCCAGGTATTGGCCGTCGCATAGTACGCATCCGGGGCCGAGAGAATGTCCGCGGCCGATTGCACATGAGTCGCCGGCGCCAAGTCCGCAGGGCAGTGGGTGACCAGGGCGCGGGCGCTCGTAGGCGTTGTCTCCAGATGGAACTGCAGACCCACGACGCGCGCACCCACCTGGAACGCCTGGTTCTCGCAGGCGATGCTGCGCGCGAGTTGCGCCGATCCGGCTGGCAGGTCGAACGTCTCCCCATGCCAGTGAAAGACCTGCAGCGTGGACGGAAACTGGAATGCCTCGCTGCCACGGGGGGCTGGCGTCGACGCGATCGGATGCCAGCCGATTTCCCTGGCGGCATTCCGGTAGACCCTCGCGCCAAGCACACTGGCGATCAACTGTGCGCCAAGGCAAATGCCCAAGACCCGCTTGCCCTCACGGATAGCCGAGCGAATGAAGCACTTCTCGGCCGCGAGCCAGGGGAATTGCTCGGCGTCGTTTGCGCTCATCGGACCGCCGAGAACAATCAGCAGGTCGATGTCCCTTACGGCAGGTAGCCTGGCCGCCCTATCGAATCGGGTGCTGTCAGCACCAATGCCATGGGCAGCAAGCCAGGTCTCGATACAGCCGGGTCCTTCGAAGGGGACGTGCTGAAAATAGTGGACTTTCATGCAGCGCTCCTCGACGTAGCAGCAGACCGGGGACGACGGCTAACCTGCCTTGCCGTCGATCCTTGGCCGCGACAACACCGCCCAGTACCGTATGGCATACAGTCCGAAGGCGGCGGACCAGCAGAGGCCGGAGAAGACCACCGTCCACCGATAGTGTCCGGGCACCATGAGGCCGCCGAAGACCCTGATCACCGCGGCGAGCGCGACCAGCAGGTAGCACACCACTTCGTAACCGTCCGCTCTCAGCATTCGCCCAGTATGCCCGCGGGCAGTGCGCGTCATCATGCCGATCGTCATGCCGCCGATGGCCCCGACCGTCAGCGCGTGGACGGCGAGCAGTTCGCTCACTACGCCGATTGCGGCGAGCGCGCGCAACACGAGGTAGACGACGATCCAGCCATAGGCCAGGTGGAGAACCCAGACCAGCGGCGCCTTGAACGTGCGCCAAGGCTGCCAGAGGTAAAGTCGCACAGCGTGGGCACCGGCAACGATCATGGCGAGCACGGCGATGACCGTCGGCGGCGCCTGCACCACGTCGGTGCCCAGCAACGCGAGCACGCCACCCAATGCGAACTTCTCGACCCATGGATGCCGCGTGGCCTCAACGCCGGGAATGCCGTTGCTGGTAAACATGGGGATCACCCGTCCGCCCATCACGGCCAGGACGAACAACACGACATCGAGACCAACCTGCAGACTTGCCCGCTCGGGCCAGTCCAGCATCCCCAGATGCGAAAGATGAAAGGCGAGCACTGCGATGCCGAGCAGTAACAGCAGGGCAATGAAGAAGTAGTTGCGCCGGTTCCGGCTCTGGACGATGGGGATGCCGATCGCAATGCCGACGGCAATTGGAAACGCGGCGTTGACGATCGCGGCAGCGACGCCGAACGGCGTCAGGATGAGTACGCGGCCCGCCACCCACAGCACCGCCAGTGCGATCAGTGGTGCGCCAGTCGGTGTTGGCTTCGCGGTCCAGTTGCGCACCGCTGTCAGCAGAAATCCGGCTACCACTGCCATCGTGTAGCCGTAGAGCATCTCGTGTCCATGCCATGCGGCCGACCGTACGTAGATCGCCGGGAACAGGCCTGCGTATTGGCCGATCCAGAGCAGCGCTGACAATGCTGCAAAGCTGCTGGCGAGCAGGTAGAACGGACGAAAACCGAGGTTCCAGAGCGCGAATCCAGAAGGAACGGGCGGCGACTGCAGTGAACGATGGTCCTCAATCTTCAGCATAGGCAGTCTGGGCTTTACGTCATGCGGAAACGGAATCCCTGCCGATTGCCGACAGGGTCGCGCGTGCCTGCTCCTGCAATGCCCGATAGGAGTGTTCCCAACCGCCTTGGCGCGGGTTCGTAGCGGCCAGTCGGCGCACCACCGCCTCCAGGAGACCCGCGTGCCGGCGCGCCTGCGCCAACTCAACCAATGCTTCGCTGTGCTCCGACGCGTAGACGAACTCCACCTTGCGATCCTGGCAGACCCCGATGCAGGTCTGTGGGGCCTCGATCTTCCCGCATCCAATACACTGCCAGGCTTTCACGGTTTCGTTCATTGCACTCCTACCGCCATGAGGCGATCGGGCGTCACCCAATCATTCGAAGCGCACCGGCCGACCGTCGGTGCCGAAGGGGATGAACGACTGGTGCGCGCCGGCTTTGATGGATTCGACCATGCTTTGCAGCGGCCCCTCGGCCTCCTTGCTCGTCGGCACACGGCCACCGCGCCCGGCGAGGCTGGCGACGAAGACGAGCGCCCATTCGGGCCCGACCAGGCGCGATTCCTCTACGAGTGTCGAGAACGTCGTCAACTGGTCGGGCGTCTTGTCCACGCACATCAGCGGGACCAGCGCGCCGCCGCCGCCAGTGGCAAATCGTCGCTCTTGCTCGGGCGTGCTGCCATCCGGCAGTTCGACGCCGGCGAAGACAAACAGCAAGCGCTGTGGCTCGGGCTGCTGGCGCTCTGCGCGCAACAGGTCGTCAAAGGTGGAGATCCTCAAGTCGGGCATGGCAGCGGTTGGGCCGACAATTGCGGGTGACTGATGGGTGTCTTCGGTTCTCCGATCGGACCGGCACTGGAACTCCGGCGGCGGTCGGACCCACCAGGCAATGACGCGGTCAGTTCTTGACGAAATCGATAAGGATCGCACCCGGATCGCGCTGCAAGTAGTGGATCGTCACGCCGTCACCATAGCGTGCGGTCAGTTGGTCAAGCAGCGGTAGTGGATCGTGATCGTTGGTGAAGCGCATGGTTTCGCCGGATTTCAGGGCGTCGAGTGCCCCAAAAATGGCGGCATGCCGAAAGCGTTTGGCAACGCCGCGCGCATCGAACGGGTAGATCGCATCGGGAGAGAGGTGCGAATGTGCAGGATGGGACATGGCGTTGCTCCGGTTGTGGTTAGATCGTATGAGGGCCGAGCGTGGACCGAGCTTGGCCGAAGCACATCTCAGGTCCGCGCTCACAAACTGAGCCGCCCTACCCGATCGATCGTGGCACAAGTCGCGCGAAAGCGGTATTCTCTATACATCTTCATCGTACACTCAGCACATCGCTAAAGCAATATCCCCTTTACATCTTTAGAGCGAAATGCGTCTTACTGTCTTCTCTGACTACACGTTGCGGGTACTCATGTACCTTGCCATCGACCGAACCCGTCTCGCGACGATCCCGGAAATCGCCGCAGCCTATGGCATCTCCGAAAACCATCTGATGAAGGTCGTTCACCAACTCGCACGCGCCGGCATCATCGAGTCCGTGCGCGGCAAGGGCGGTGGGATTCGGTTGGCCCAGGCTCCCGACGAGATTCGCCTCGGGGAGATCGTGCGGGCGAGTGAGGGCAACACGCCGATCGTCGAATGTCTTTCAGGCGACCCTCCCGCTTGTCGCATTGCTTCGCCCTGTCGCCTAAAGGGAATCCTGATCAACGCCTTCGAGGCGCTCTACGTATCC
>DATIUN010000314.1:0-2925 GCA_035466795.1 Azonexus sp.
GTACCGAGTGCAGGCGGGGTTGCTGATGCTCATCCATTTCATCGTGATCATGATCGCTCTGGCCGCGATAGAAGCCGCGCAACAGGCTGTAGCGTTGCGAACGCGTCTGGCGAATGCGCTTGAGTACGCGATTGAGCGGAACGCCAAGCAGCACCAGGGCGTGCGAGGCGAGCATCAGGCTGGCCTCGAGCGCCTCGGGAACCACTTCGGCCGCGCCGGCGCGCGACAGGCGCTCGATGTCGCGTTCATCGGCGGTGCGGACAATGACCGGTATGTCCGGTCGCATGGCCTGGATGTGGAACAGGATCTTTTCGGAGAGCGGGGTGTCGCTGAAGGTGATGATCACCACGCTGGCTCGCATCAGGCCCGCGGCAATCAGCGCATCCTTGCGCCCGGCATCGCCGAAGACGACCGTTTCGCCGCCGGCGGCCGCTTCGCGAACCCGGTCGGGATCGAGGTCGAGCGCAATGTAGTTGATGCCCTCCTGACCCAGAAAGCGCGCCAGGTACTGCCCGCTGCGACCGAATCCGCAGAGGATCGCGTGCTTTTCGGTCCCCATGGACTGCGCGGCGATCGTCGTCAGTTGCATCGAGCGCATCATCCACTCGTTGGCGACGAAGCGCATGACCAGCTTCTCGCTGTAGTGAACGATAAATGGCGCGGTGAGCATCGATAGTACCAGGATGGTCAGCGCCGCCTGCTCGATCACCTTGGGCATGTGGGCGATTTCGCCGAGCAGCACGAAGCCGAATTCGCCGCCGGCGCAGAGCCACAGGGCGGAGCGCATGGCGTTGCCGGGGGTCGAGCCGAGGCGCCAGGAAAGCAGGCCGACGACGGCGCTCTTGATGAGCAGCAGGGCGACCAGCACGGCCAGTACCTGCCACCACAAGCCGACCAGTACCTGCAGATCGAGCTTGACGCCGATGGTCACGAAGAAAAGGCCCATCAGGACATCGCGGAAGGGCTTGATGTCATCCTCGACCTGCAGGCGGTATTCGGTTTCGGAAATCAGCATGCCGGCGACGAAGGCGCCGAGCGCCAGCGACAGCCCGGCCAGTTCGGTCAGCGTGGCGAGGCCCAGGGTGATCAGTAAGACGTTGAGGACGAACACCTCGGACGATTTGGCGCGGGCCACGAAGTGGAACCACTTGCGCATCAGTTTCTGGCCGAAGACAAGAATGACTGCGAGCACGACGATGGCCTTGAGGAGCGCCACGCCGAGCAGCATCGCGAGTTTCTCCGGCGGTTGGGTCAGCGCGGGAATGATGACCAGCAACGGCACCACCGCCAGATCCTGCAGCAGCAGCACGCCCATGATTTCACGGCCGTGCGGCGTGTCGAACTGCATGCGCTCGGCCAGCAGCTTGGTCAGGACGGCGGTCGATGACATCGCGAAAACACCGCCGAGCGCGATACCGATCTGCCAGTTGACGCCGAAGAGCATGACCAGAGCGGTGATCAGGATCATGCTGACGACGACCTGCAGCAGCCCGAGACCGAACACGATGCGCTTCATCGCGTAGAGTTTGGGCAGCGAGAATTCGAGGCCAATCGAGAACATCAGGAAGACGACGCCGAACTCGGCGAGATATTCGACGCGATGCACGTCCTGCATCAGGTTCAGCGCGTGCGGGCCGATCACGCTGCCGACCAGCAGGTAGCCGAGTACCGGCGGCAGGTTGAAGCGCCGGCAGACGACGACCGCCAGTACCGAGGCGCCGAGAAGCAGGAGGACGAGGGAGAGCGCGCTCAAGGCCGTTTCGCTAAGTCAGGTATACTCCGGTCATCATAACCGCAGCCTGCCCATGAGCCAAAACTTGAAAGCCGATCAATTCTCGCCGGAGCGTGCGCTGGCGCTCGGTCGTCAGACTCTGCGCATCGAGGCTGCCGCGGTCGACGCGCTGGTGGGCAGGATAAACGGCGAGTTCGCGGCGGCGGTCGAGCTCATCCTTGGTTGCCACGGGCGGCTGATCGTCAGCGGTATGGGAAAATCCGGGCATGTGGCGCGCAAGATCGCGTCGACCATGGCCAGTACCGGAACCCCGGCTTATTTTGTGCATCCGGCGGAGGCCAGCCATGGCGACCTCGGCATGATTACGCGCGATGACGTCCTGCTGGCGCTGTCGAATTCCGGTGAATCCGAGGAGTTGCTGCGCATCGTGCCGCTGATCAAGCGCCAGGGCGCACGCCTGATCGCAATGACCGGCGTGCCGACCTCGACCCTGGCCCGCGAAGCCGATGTTCATCTCGATGCCGGCGTCGAGCAGGAAGCATGTCCGCACAATCTGGCGCCGACGGCGAGCACGACTGCGGCATTGGCGTTGGGCGATGCGCTGGCGGTGGCGCTGCTCGATGCGCGCGGCTTCGGGCCGGACGATTTTGCCCGTTCCCATCCTGGCGGCTCGCTTGGCCGGCGCTTGCTGACCCACGTCCGCGATGTCATGCGCAGCGGCGACGACGTGCCGACCGTCGGCCCGCTGACCGGTGTCAGCGATGCGATTCTCGCCATGTCGCGCGGTGGCCTTGGGCTGGTGGCCGTGGTCACCGATGGCGGGCAGGTGCTCGGGATATTCACCGACGGCGACCTGCGGCGCGCATTCGAAAAACGGGTCGATCTGCAGGCAGCGCGCATCGACAGCGTGATGCATGCGAATCCGCGGACCATAGGTCCTGATCGACTTGCCGTCGAGGCGGTCGAAATGATGGAGCGCTACCGGATCAACGCACTTCTGGTGGCCGATGCGGATGGCTGCCTGCTCGGCGCGCTCAATATGCATGACCTGTTTACGGCCAGGGTGATCTGATGGACGCCCGGACCCGTGCCGCACGCATCAGGCTGATTGCCTTCGATATCGACGGCGTGATGACCGACGGCGGTCTGCACTATACCTACGACGGCCAGGAACTGAAGACCTTCAATGTCAA
>DATIUN010000315.1:0-6318 GCA_035466795.1 Azonexus sp.
GTAGCCGACTACCGCGTCGATGCTGCCGGCGCAGACGGGAAACTTGGCATGCGGGTGGGCGCGCAGTTTGGCGCGAATCGCCGCCTCGTCCTCCAGGCTGTCGAGCCAGACGATGCTGTCGCGCGCGGTCATCAGCGAGGGCGCGTTGCGCGACTCCAGTTCGAAGACGTTTTCGATCAGTTGCTGCTCCTGTTCGGCGACGACGCCGGCGTTCATGCCGGCCTGGGTCATGGCGACGATGTCGGCGGGCGTGAAGTCTTCCGGCCGGGTTTCGGGCAGACCGAAGCGCGACATGATCAGGTTGGCGGTGCCGTTGAAGGCCCAGACCAGCGGCGACAGCAGCCGGATGCACAGCGCCATCGGCCGGGCGATGCGCAGGGCGATGGCTTCCGGCGCGACGATGGCGACGCGCTTGGGCAGCAGGTCGGCGAGCAGTACGAAGGCGGCGGTGACCAGTGCGAAGGAGAGGACGGAACCGAGTGTGGCGGCGCTTGCGGCATTGCCGACATAGGGCAGCAGCGCGTTGGTGAAGAATGGCGAGTAAGCCCCCTCGCCAAGCACGCCGGCCAGGATGGCGACGGCATTGAGGCCGATCTGGATGGTCGTGAAGAAATGGCCGGGCTGGCTCTGCAGCGCCAGTACCGTCGCCGCGCGCGGATCGCCACTTGCGGCCAGTTGCGCCAGCTTGAGCTTGCGGGCGGCGGCCAGCGCGATCTCGGAAGTCGAGCAGAAGGCGCTGATGACGATCAGCAGCAGGATGATCAGGGTATTTTCGAGCAGTCCCATCGGGTGTCCGCGGTGCTTGATGACTGCGTATTATCGGCGATCCCGGTATTTTTCCCACATGCTCCAGCTGAAAACGAAAAGGCCGATCCAGATCAGCGCGAAGCTGACCAGTCGCGCCGGCTGCAAGGGTTCGCCGAAGAGCCAGATGGCGGTGACGAACTGCATGGTCGGGTTGATGTACATCAGCATGCCGACGGTGGCCAGGTCGAGGCGCTGGGTGGCGGCGGCGAAAGCCATCAGCGGCAGCGCGGTGATGATGCCGGCGCCGATCAGCAGGGTTGCGGTCGACGTGTCCTGGAGGGCAAAAACCATATGCCCGCCCTGCGCCATCCATAGTGCGTAGAGGCCGCAGACCGGCAGCATGGCCAGCGTTTCCAGCCACAGGCCGGTCAGCGCATCCACCGGCACCTGCTTGCGCACCAGCCCGTAGGTGCCGAAGGTGGCGGCGAGAAACAGCGACACCCAGGGCAGGCTGCCCAGCGCGATGACCTCGTTGGCGATGGCGGCGACGGCGAGGCCGACGGCAACCCATTCGAGCCGGTTCAGGCGTTCCTTGAGCACGACGAGGCCGAGCAGCACGTTGACCAGCGGCGTCAGGAAATAGCCGAGGCTGGAGGCGACCACCTGCTGGTTGGCGACCGCCCACAGGAACATCAGCCAGTTGCTGCCGACCAGCAGGGCGGCCAGCGCCAGCATGGCGACCTGGCGCGGTGCGCGGAAGACGGCGGCGACCTTGCCCCAGCCGCCGCGCAGCGTCAGCAGCAGGCCGACGAAGACGCAGGCCCAGACCGCACGGTTGGACAGCACGTCCATCGGCGGGACATGCGCGAGCTGGCGGAAGAAAAGCGGGAAGAAGCCCCAGATGCCGTAGGCCAGCAGGCCGAAGCCGATGCCGGCAAGGTGGGGGTTCGCTTTCATGGCCGCATCTTGCCACATCCCGCTGGCCGGCGGCCCGGCACGGGCCGCGTGGCAGGTGAAGTCTGTGGGCAGGTGTGAATTACTTCCTTCACATTCGTCGCGGTTTGGTGAATCATGCCGCTTCGATGACAGCGAGTTTCCGAGTATGTCCAAGCCGATCATGGCGCAGCTTCATCCCCTGACGCTGAGCTTTCGCAAGCCCGAAGTCGAGCGCGCCTTCGCCAGCCATCTGGTGCCGCGCCTGCGCGTACAGGGGCGGGCGGCGATCGTCTTCGGGACGTTTGTCTACCTGCTGTCCGGATTTCTCGACCGTCTGCTGGTGCCGCCGGAATATCAGATACTCGCCTGGGTGTTCCGCCTCTCGGCGCTGGCCTATGCCTGGCTTGTTTTCGCGCTGACCTTTCACCCGGCCTTCGAGCGCTTCAACCG
Organism: Azonexus sp.; assembly: GCA_035466795.1. GTDB lineage: Bacteria > Pseudomonadota > Gammaproteobacteria > Burkholderiales > Rhodocyclaceae > Azonexus. The sequence continues at coordinate 2,134 of DATIUN010000315.1, forward strand.
GTTGCCACTCGGCACGACCGGGCTGGCTGTCGGATTGAGCGTCGTCGCGATACTCTATTTACAGCCGCCTGATTCGACGGCGTATTTTTACCCTTCGCTGATCCTGACGACGTTCTATACCTACAACTTCATCGGCACCCGCTTCGTCTACGCGCTGATCATCGACATCATCGTCTTGCTCACCTATAACCTGGTGTTCGGCGTCGTCCTCGAATATCCCTTGCAGGTCCTGCTGACCCACAATTTCTTCATCGTCTCCGCCAACCTGATGGGCGGCGCCGCCGGTTACCTGGCCGAGTATCAGCGCCGGCAGGTATTCATCCGTGAAATGGAACTGGACGGTGAGCGGCGGCATCATCTCCAGCGCTCGCTGCACGATCGCCTGACCGGCCTGCCCAACCGCGAACTGCTCGAGGACCGTATTGCGCAATTGCTAACCCGCTCACGCCGCGACAGCGCAACGCACGCCGGCCTCTTCATCGACCTCGACGGCTTCAAGCCGGTCAACGACCGGCTCGGGCATGACCGGGGCGATATCGTGCTGCGTGAAATCGCGCGACGCATGGTCGCCACCGTGCGCCAGACCGATACGGTATCGCGACTGGGCGGCGACGAGTTCTTCGTTCTGATCCACGACATCGATGTGCCGGCGCGGGCCGGCCTGCTCGCCGACAAGCTGCGCGCCGCCATCGCCGAGCCGATTGCCGATGTGCCGGAAGCCGGCGGCATCGGCGCCAGCATCGGCGTCTGCCTGTTTTCAGGCGGCGCCAGTTCGCCCGACAATGCCGAACAGATTATCCGCGCAGCGGACCAGGCAATGTATCAGGCCAAGGCCGCCGGCAAGCGGCGCCATGCATTTGCGGACGAAAGGAGGGCTCATGGGACAAGCCAGGCGACGTGGTGACATTCAACAGCGCATCGCGCAAGCGCAAGCCAGGGTCGCGGCGACGCGACCGGAAAAGCTGGTCTGCAATGGCTGCGGCGCCGACGTGACGGCGATCCATCCGGTCAGCACGCGCGGCCTGACGGGTATCGAGGCGCTCTGGGTCGGTCAGTGCGAATGCGGGCAGACGACCTTCGCGGCGTCGGGCGACCCCAAGGCGGTACAGGCCTTCTTCGATGCGCTCGGTTCGGATGCCGAGCTGACGCTGGGCAGCCAGCGCCGTGACGGGACGGAGCACGACACGGCTTGAATTCGCCTAGCGGTTGCGCGGAGCGCTGGGAACCTTGTAGAGATCGACGGGTTTTGCCGGTGTGACCGGCGCGGGCAACGGCTTCGGCACGGGACGCGGCGGATGCGGCGGATACGGTGGGCGGATGTAACCCGACCCGCCGTAGTAATAAGGGTCCTGTACATAGACCGGCTGCACCGAACCCGTGGCGCGGCAACCGTCTTCAAGTTCGGCGCGACGCGACAAATCGAGTGCCATCCGGTCGAGCGTTTGCAGGCAGGCCTGGACGCTGGCGGGCGAAGGTCCCTGCCGGGCCGCTGCCGCTGCTTGCTGTTCCTTCAATTGCTTTTGCTCGGCAGCTTCCCCGGCTTTGCGTTTCGCTTCGAGCTGGTCCGCGTAGTTCTCCAGGCGATCGGCGTCCTCTTCGGCCTGCCGGCGGCTGGCCTCGGAAACCGTATCCTCCGGTATCGCCTTGATTGTGCTGCTGCCACCGCTGCAGGGGGAATTCGAGATTTCCGTCCGGCCGTCCGGCTGGCGGCATTTGTATACTTCGGCCTGGGCGGGGAGCGCGCACCCGAGCAGGACGAGGAGGGTGATGTGCGTGGTTTTCATACGCACTTTATAGCGCATCGCGGCCAAAAAGAGGAGCGCGTCACCGGGTCCGGCGCACAGCACGCCGTGCCCGGCTGCCGACAGCGGACTCAGTTTTTCACCTTTTCAATCATGTGCCTGATGACGTGGCTGTGCTCGTGCTGAGGGCTGAACATGACGATGTCAGCATCCGAGTCGACCGTCACGTTGTGCCCGGGTGGCCAGTAAAACAGATCATCCGCGTTGACCGTTTCCTGCGCGCCATCCGCGTCCGTCGTGGTGAGCCGGCCGCGCAGGACAAAACCCCAGTGGGGGCACTGGCACAAATTGCCTTCCAGCCCCTGGAACAGCGGGGTGGTATCGACACCCGCCGCGAGACTGAAATACTCGGCACTGATCTTGCCTAACCCGGTTGCGTCGCCGAAGTCCGTTCGCTGACGGATCACGGCACCCGGGATTTCCATCTTTACGTCCACGTCGTCTTTGGCTACCCGCATGATCGTATCTCCCATGTTCATAGGTGCTTTGTCTTGGGGGTCGCCAACGGGGCGACCGAATTTATCGAGATTTCGCGTAGTCGATCATGCCCTGGAAATCGACGATGACCGCCGGTTCGTTTCCCACGACCCAGGCATCGTGGCCTGATGGCAGATGCGAGACGTCGCCGGGCTTGCACTCGAGTTCGGTCCCGTCATCCATAAGGACCATCAGGACGCCTGACACGTGATACTGGAAATGCGGGGCTTCGCAGCTTTTCGTTTTGGCGACGGGCTGGACGGACGTTGACCATCTCCAGCCTGGCTCGAAAGTCGCGCGACCAACCGTCGCACCGCCGACCTTGAGCAGATCGACCCGACCCTTGGGGAATTCCCGGACTTCTTCCGGCTTCCCGAAACTCTTCAATTCCGCCTTTTGCATCTTGCACCTCCTGCTTGTTGGGTTGAGAGGATATGGCTTGCAGGCGAGGATATGAAGTAGACGTCAGCCGGGATCGCGAGTTCAACCATGAACCATGGGGAACTGGTTCGAGTCGGCATGTTTGCCCTGCTGTCCCGCGATGAAAATTGAGCCTGAAGCCATTTGCAGCAGATGGGCAAATCATGCTGTGGCCCTCGCCGAGACAGTTCACTGCAACTCGTGAAATAGCTAACGGACGGGGTGCTCGCTTTCGATCAAAATTCAGTCATCCAAAAACGACTCATGAGGATTGCATCATGGACCAGCCAATCGAATACTTCCTCGCCCAGGCCAAGCGCATCTCTGGCGCATCGCCGACAACGAAGATTCATGGCGTCCTCTTCAATGCGACGATCGGCGTCGTCGCGGCGGGCACGGTCTACGGACACAAGTCCGCCCGGAACGGCAGCGACATCCGCACCAGCCTCATCATCGATGCCTATGCCATCAATGGATTCCACATCATCGAAACCAGGACCGGCTCCAACTACCTGCTGGCGAGGGTGGGTCCGAGCAGGATTTTCCGCGACCAGTGGGGAATGCTGCAGGAACACCTCGGCAAGAACGAAAAGGCGCTCGCCAAACTGCCGAAATCCGAATTCAGCACCTTCGGCCCGGGGTTCATGCACGCCCCCCGCCCGGCCCAGTAAACAGCACGTGTCTGACGGTCGACCGCAACAGGTCGAGGGGAGTGCTACGAGCCAGCCGGATGCGTCATATTCTCCGGCACCACCCAGCGCTCGTAATCCTCGGCGGTAACGTAGGCGAGCGCCAGCGCCACATCTTTTAGCGTCTTCCCCTCGCGGTGTGCGCGCTTGGCAATCTCGGCGGCCTTGTCGTAGCCGATGTGCGGCGCCAGCGCGGTAACCAGCATCAGCGAGCGTTCCATCAGTTCGCCGATGCGTTCGCGATTTGCAGTGATCCCCTGGACGCAATGCCGCTCGAAGCTGGCCATGCCATCGGCCAGCAGGCGGACGCTTTGCAGGAAATTGTGGGCGATCAGCGGCTTGAAGACATTGAGTTCGAAATTGCCCGACGCACCGCCGATGCCGATGGCGACGTCGTTGCCCATGACCTGGGCACAGAGCATGGCCAGCGCCTCGCACTGGGTCGGGTTGACCTTGCCGGGCATGATCGAGCTGCCGGGTTCGTTTTCCGGCAGGCGCAGCTCGCCCAGGCCGCAGCGCGGGCCGGACGCCAGCCAGCGCACGTCGTTGGCAATTTTCATCAGCGCGGTAGCCAGGGTTTTCATGGCGCCATGCACCGCCACCAGCGCGTCGTGGCCGGCCAGCGCGGCAAACTTGTTCGGCGCCGTCTTGAACTGCAGGCCGGTGCCGACGGCGGTGCCGCCGGCGGCCAGCTGCAGCAGGCCGGGCAGGGTGGCGGCGATCAGCTGCTCGGCGTACTCGAGCTGAGCGACGTAGCCGGAAAACTCCTGGCCCAGCGTCAGCGGCGTGGCGTCCTG
>DATIUN010000316.1:0-3142 GCA_035466795.1 Azonexus sp.
TCATCAGGGATGTCCGGTGCGTCAGCAATCCGTCGAGTTCCCTCGGGATGCCGAGCACCGGGCCGAGGCCGATCAGATTGTTGATCCAGTCGCCCCAAAACCTGACGCCGCCAAAAACCCCCCAGACCTGGCCGCTGACCATCAGGCTGATGATCACCAGGAGCAGCAGTATTACTCCGGCAAACGGTGACCACTCCTTGACGAAAATCCGCTCGTAATCGGCCTTGAACCCGGCTAGCACACCATTGCCACTGCTCATCTCGCATTTCTCCAGCGCTGTTGCTTGACGGTACGCGCTGCCCGTTGACCAGCGGACTTGCTCCAGCCTGTCGGGCGTCTCTGCCGATTGTCCATCCTTGTCATCATTGATTAACTGCAACTGGCCGGCGCGTCGCCGTCCTTGGCGCCCTTGATGACGAAGGCCTTGAGGTCTTCGAGGAGTTCTTCATCGGGCAGGTCTGCAAACTTGTCAGCCGCCTTGTTCTGGCTGCGGATGCTGGCACGATAGCTCTTGCTGACGTATTGCTTCACGGAGTCCTTGCCCTTGGCGTGCTTGTCCTTCTGCAGGTAGGCGGTCCACTCGGCTTTGGTCATCGTGCTCGGGGCGATCGAGCCACCGGCCTGGGCGGCATGGCAGGCGGTGCACACACTGCGGTAGTAGATCCGGCCGCGCTTCCAGTCGGGGTCGTAGGCACTGGCCATGGTTGAGGCGCAGAGAAGAGTTGCCGCAATGAAGGTGGTAATCGGAAGGCGTACTTGCATGATGAACTCCGGGGGACATGGAATCAATCTGTTGCCAGAACAGACCTGTGGTCGCGCCTGTGGCCTGAAACGGCATTCTGGACGGCGGGACAATTATACCGCCAGGGTAAAATGGAAGCCGACCTTGAACTGATCCATGTCAAACTTCGGGCGAATATTCAGCTGGCTGGCACCTTGGAGCAGATAGGCTTGCGCGGCGCTTGAAGACTGCCGGCATCGCCCCGAGTAAGGTGCTCTGAAGGCTGCAATATGGTCGAGTGGGAACTGGTCGACTAAAATGTCTTGGCCGGGGTTTTGCCCGCTGTCCTTAGCTTGACCAGACGTTCCTATCCTTGTAGCTGCCGCTGAAAGGCACTTGCCATGAAACCTGAAATTCAAACCGACGTTGCCATCATCGGCGCCGGCAGTGCCGGCTTGTACGCCATGCGGGAAGTGCGCCAGGCCGGTCGATCCTTCGTGCTGATCGATCACGGCCCGTTGGGCACGACTTGCGCCCGGGTCGGCTGCATGCCGTCGAAAGTCGCGCTGCACGCCGGTGGCTTGTGGGCGGCGCGCAAGGAGATTGCGGGGGTCGGCGGCCTTGCGGCGCTCAGCCTCGATACTGCCCAGGTCTGGGCGGCGCTGCGCCAGCAGCGCGACCAGTTCGCCGGCCGGCCGGCCAAGGCGGCGCGTTCGCTGGCAGGTGAATTCCTGCTCGAAGGGCCGGCCCGTTTTCGCGAGCCGGGTGTGCTCGAGGTGCAGCTGGGGGACGATGTTCAAATTGTTCGCGCCGGTGCCGTGGTCATCGCCACAGGTTCACGCCCGGTGCTGCCAAAATGGCTGGCGGCGGTGGCTGAGCGGACGGTGACGACCTATCAGCTTTTCGAATTGCCGGCCTTGCCGAAGCGTGTCGGCGTACTCGGCCTCGGGGCGATCGGCCTGGAAATGGGGCTGGCGTTGTCGCGTCTGGGCGTCGAAGTGATCGGTGCCGATGTGGCGAATACAGTGGCCGGCATTGTCGACCCGGCGATCGGCGAGCGGGCGATTGCCCGTTTCGGGCGTGAAATCACCCTCTGGCTCGGTAGCGAGGTGTCGGTGTCGGCCAGTGGCGAGGAGGTGCTGATGCGCTCCGGCGACCGCGTGGCCAAGGTCGATCTGCTGCTCGCCGCGCTCGGTCGGCGGCCCAATGTCGATAGCCTGAACCTTGCGGCGGCGGGTATTGCGGTCGACGCCCGTGGCATGCCGGAATTCGACCCGGCGACGATGCAGATCGGCGATTTTCCGGTATTCATCGCCGGCGACGCCAATGGCGACCGGCCGCTGATGCATGAAGCCGCCGACGAAGGCGCCATCGCCGGTTACAACGCGGCGCGCGCGGAGATCACCCGGTTCAGGCGCAAGGTGGCGATCGGCATCGCCTTCTCCGATCCGGATGTGGTCAGCGTCGGCGCCCGTCTCGACCAGCTCGATCCGCAAGCGATCGCAGTCGGCAGCGCTGGGGGTGACAGCAATGGGCGGGCCAAAATACTCGGCAGTGAAGAGAGTCTGCTGCGTCTCTACGCTGATGCGCGTGACGGCAAGCTGCTCGGTGCCGCCATGGTGGCGACCGGCGGCGAACACCTTGCCCACTTGCTGGCCTGGGCCATCCAGCGCGGTGAAACGGCGCAGAGTCTGCTGCAATTGCCGTTCTATCACCCGGTCGTCGAGGAAATGCTGCAGACAGCCCTAAAGGAAATCGCCCAGAAATTTCCGGACGGCTTGCCATCCGGGTTGGCCCTGGCGTAAGGCGACCAGAAAATTCTGGTGGATTTCAACGGTGGCGGCGATTCCAGAAATTGCCCAGCGCAATCTTCAGGCTGTGGCGATGGACGGGACCGAAAAGTATTTGCCTATTTCTTCTCCACAATGGTGTAAGTGCCATCGCCGCCAAACTTGATTTCAGACTCGATAAAGGATGCCTGCACGTCGCTGGCCACCAACTTCACCATGTCATAGGCTTCTCCTGAACGCGCGCCGGTACCGCAGATGAATACCACCGGCTTGTTCCTGGGGAGGGTATTCACTTTCTTTTCCAGCTCGTTGATCGGAAGATTGACCGCTCCCTTCATCGTACCGGCAGCAAACTCCTTAGCATCACGCACGTCGACAACCATGATCGAAGAAGGATTTTCCTTCCATACCTTTTCGAAGGAGGCGACGGTCACCGTTCCCTTTTCCTTGCCCGGCATCAGTGACGAGCCCGACGCCGCTGTCGTACCGGCCGCGGCCGCACCTGCTGCTGCCGGACCTGCGCCATATACCTTTTCCCACTCCGGATAGCCGGGAGGATAGGTAAGCACATTGGTATAGCCGAGCTTGCGCGCCTTTTCAGCCGACTTGTCGGAAAGCACGCACTCGAAAC
>DATIUN010000317.1:0-6582 GCA_035466795.1 Azonexus sp.
GAAACGCTGGCGGATGAGGTCGGCAAAGTGTCCCAGTCCCTTCATCCGGCTGCCAAAACGGGCATCGTTGGCGCGCCCGCCGCGCAAGTCATAAAGCACCGACATGATGCGCGCCGCCTTTTCCGGTGCGTGCCATTCCAGCCACTCGCGAAATAACCCGGCCACCTCGTGCGGCAGACGCAGCAGCGTGTAACACGCGCTCTCCGCGCCGTGTGCCCGCGCAGCCGCCAGCAGATTCTCCAGTTCGTGGTCGTTGAGGCCGGGAATGACTGGCGAGACGAATACCGAGACCGGGATGCCGGCTTCGCCCAGTTTTTGCATCGCGTCGAGCCGTGCATGCGGCGCGCTGGCCCGTGGTTCGAGTTGACGGGCGAGCTGCCCGTCGAGCGTGGTCAGCGAAATGCCGATGTGCGCCAGGTTGCGGTGGGCGAGTTCGGCCCACAGATCGATGTCGCGGACGACCAGCGACGATTTGGTGACTACCGACAGCGGGTGGCCGGTTTCCAGCGCGACCTCGAGCAGCGTGCGGGTCAGTCGCGCCTTGCGCTCGAAAGGCTGGTAGGCATCGGTGGCGGTGCCGAGAACGATGGTCGAGCAGAGGTAGTCCGGGTGGCCCAGTTCCTCGCGCAGCAGGCGCCCGGCATCCGGTTTGTGGAAGATCTGCGTTTCGAAATCGAGGCCCGGCGACAGCCCGAGGTAGGCGTGGGTCGGCCGGGCATAGCAGTAGATGCAGCCGTGCTCACAGCCGCGGTAGGGGTTGAGCGACTGCCCGAAACCGATATCCGGCGAGTCGTTGCGGCTGATGATGGACTTTGCGCTATCGACCAGCAGGCGGGTTTGCGGCAGCGACGGTTCTGCCTGCTCCCAGCCGTCGTCCTCGGCCTGGCGGGTCTCGTGGCTGAAGCGATGGGCGACATTGCCCGCCGCGCCCCGCCCCTTGACAGGCCGGTGGGGAATCTCCGGAGAAGGTTGCAGGTCGAAATCTTCCATGTGCATCCGGTAGAATGCACGGTTTTCAGCAATTTTTGAATGGGGCCGGCCATGATGCCGCAAAACAAACCGAATACCGACGACCTGCGCATCAAGGAAATCAAGGAACTGGTGCCGCCGGCGCATGTATTCCGCGAATATCCGGTATCCAGTCGCGCGGCGCAGACCACCTACAGTGCCCGCCAGACTATCCACCGCATCCTGCATGGCGCCGACGATCGCCTGCTCGTCATCATCGGCCCCTGTTCGATCCATGACTACGATGCTGCCATGTAATACGCCAGGAAGCTTGCCCGGGAAGCCGGGCGGCATGCCGACGATCTCGTCGTCCTGATGCGCGTCTATTTCGAGAAGCCGCGCACCACGGTGGGCTGGAAGGGACTGATCAACGATCCGCGCATGGACAACACCTTCCGCATCAACGAAGGCGTCCGTCTCGCCCGCAAGATCCTGCTCGAGATCAACGAGCTGGGTTTGCCCTGCGCCACCGAGTTCCTCGACACCATCACGCCGCAATATACGGCTGACCTGATCGCCTGGGGCGCCATCGGCGCGCGCACCACCGAGTCGCAAGTACACCGCGAACTGGCTTCGGGCCTGTCGTGCCCGGTCGGGTTCAAGAACGGTACCGATGGCAACATGCGCATCGCGGTCGACGCCATCCGCTCGGCCAATTCGCCGCATCACTTCCTGTCGGTGACCAAGTCCGGCCACACCGCCATCGTGTCTACGATGGGCAACGAGGATTGCCACGTCATCCTGCGTGGCGGCAAGTCCCCCAACTTCGACGCCGCCAGTGTCGAAGCGGCCTGCGAGGAAATCGCCAAGGCCGGTCTCGCCGCCCGGCTGATGGTCGATTTTTCGCATGGTAACAGCCGCAAGCAGTACAAGTTGCAGATGGAAGTCTGCGACAGCGTCGCCGCACAAATGGCAGCCGGCGAGGAGCGCATCGTCGGCGTCATGGTCGAGTCCCACCTCGTTGAAGGCCGCCAGGATTTGTCGCCCGACAAGCCGTTGACTTACGGCCAGAGCGTCACCGACGCCTGTCTCGGCTGGGAAGACAGTGTGGCCGTGCTGGAAAAGCTGGCCGCCGCGGTGCGGGCGCGACGGGTAGCGGAAGCGGTGGAGTAGGCCGCGAACGCTTTTTGCGGACAGCGGCCGGATTAGAATGCCGCCGATGTCCCCACCGGAAAATTTCCGCATCCAGTGGTCGCTCCGCCTGGCGCTGCTGCTGTCGCTGATTGTGCACGGTGTGATCCTGTCGTTTCCGACGCAGTCGCCCCGGGTCGAGGAGCGGGCGGCGACGCGTCTCGAGGCCAGCCTCGTACAACAGCCGCGGACGCCGCCCAAGCCCGCGACGCCGGCCGTCGTTCCGGCGCCGGCAACGGTCAGGCAAGCCACGCCGCAAGCGCAAAGAAAAATTCTGGCGATGGACAAGGCGTCGGGCAGGGCAGCAACACCGGCGGTTCCCCGGTGGTCGGTGGCGCAGAAAGAGGAAATGAACAGCTTCCTGCGCGAACTCGACGGTCAGGCGCGCCAGGCGCCGGATCTGGCGCAACGCTCCCTGGCCATGGCCAGGGATATCGGCCGCCAGCAGGCCGCCACGGAGAAGGAGGGCAGCGAGGTGCTCGAGCGCCTGCCCAACAGCCCGCCGGTCGATCCGTTCAGTCTCGAAATGTATCTTGATTCACTGGTGAGAAAGCTTAACCGGAGCGCCGGATTCGTCAGGAACGACCCGCGCGGCAGGGGACTCAAGGTGGCAGCGGTGGAGATCCGTCTCAACCCCAACGGCTCGCTGAAGAGTTTCAAAGTGCTCAACGCGGCCGATCAGCAGGACGAAATCGCCTTCGTCAAATCCGTGGTCGAGCAATCCGTGCCCTTTTCGCCCTTCCCGGCCGACATCGGCAGGTCTGCGAAGTCGCTGGCAATGGTAATCTGCATCATGCCTGCGACTGCGAGCGGGGGCGGCTTCGGGTTCACCCGCAACCCGGGCGCGCGTGGCTGTTGAGCGGGGTTCCTTTTTCAGGCAAGGAGGATACGCAAAATGTCAGAGCTGATTCGTGAGGTGCACGTATGTTGATCAATGCCGACCACTCGCTGCTGTTGCTGATCGATCTGCAGGAGCGGCTGGCGCCCGCCATCCAGGATATCGATACGGTATTGCGCCACAATCTGTGGCTGGTCGCGGTCGCGCAACGCCTGTCCGTGCCGGTGGGGGCGACCGTCCAGTACCCGGCGGGGCTGGGACCGATGGTTCCGGAGCTAGGTACGTCCGTTCCGCCCGATCGCGTCGTCGAAAAGATCCATTTTTCCGCGGTTGCCGACGGTTGCCTGGAGCGGCTGCCCGACTTTTCGCGGCGTCAGATCGTGTTGACCGGAACCGAGGCGCACGTATGCGTCCTGCAGACGGCGCTCGGCCTGCGCGCGCTGGGCAAGGAGGTCTTCGTCGTGGCCGAGGCGGTCGGCTCGCGACGGGCGAGCGACAAGGATCTGGCGCTGGCGCGACTGCGCCAGGAGGGATGCCGCATCGTGTCACGCGAGATGGTGGCTTTCGAGTGGCTGCACAAGGCTGGTACGGATGTGTTCAAGCAGATCAGTCGCGAATTCCTGCGCTGACAGTTCGCCGGTCGCAATGCAACTGGTATCGTTCAGGCCTCGTGAAGGTTCACTGAATACAAGGAGACAAGACATGCCTCTGGCCAGCCACCCGATGACCTCATCGCTACGCGCCTCCGACACCGGCAAGATCGTCACGGCCCGCGAGGCGGTACGCCTGATCAAGGATGGCGATACGGTCGCGACCGGCGGCTTCGTCGGCATCGGCTTCGCCGAGAACATCGCCGTCGCCCTCGAGGAGTTGTTTCTCGAGAGCCAGGAGGCCGACGTGCATGGCCTCGGCAGCCCGCGCGACCTGACCCTCGTCTATGCCGCCGGTCAGGGCGACGGCAAGGAACGCGGCCTCAATCATCTCGGCCATGACGGCCTCGTTGGCCGCGTCATCGGCGGGCACTGGGGCCTGGTGCCCAAGCTGCAGCAACTGGCCGTCGCCAGCCGGATCGAGGCCTACAACTTGCCGCAGGGCGTCATCACCCACCTGTTCCGCGACATCGCTGCCGGCAAGCCGGGCACCATCACACGGGTCGGACTCGGCACTTTCGTCGATCCGCGCTTCGGCGGCGGCAAGCTGAACGAGATGACAACCAAGGATGTCGTACGCCTGATGGAAATCGACGGTGAGGAGTATCTTTTCTACAAGGCCTTCCCGATCAACGTCGGCATCATCCGCGGCACGACCGCCGACCCGGACGGCAACATCACGATGGAGAAGGAAGCGCTGACGCTCGAAGCGCAGGCCATCGCGATGGCGACGCGCAATTCGGGCGGCACGGTTATCGTTCAGGTCGAGCGCATCGCCGAACGCGGGACGCTGAATCCGCGTCAGGTCAAGATTCCCGGCATTCTGGTCGACTGCGTGGTAGTCGCCGAAAAGCCCGAATACCACATGCAGACGTTCAGCGAGCCGTACAGTGCGGCTTTCGCCGGCGAGATCAAGGTGCCGATGTCGGCGATCGCCGCGATGCCGATGAGCGAACGCAAGATCATCGCGCGCCGCGCAGCGCTGGAGCTGAAGGCAAACGCCGTGGTCAATCTCGGCATCGGCATGCCGGAGGGCGTTGCCAACGTCGCCGCCGAAGAGCAGATCATCGACCTGATGACGCTCACCGCCGAGCCCGGCGTCATCGGCGGCGTGCCGGCCGGTGGCCTCAGCTTCGGCGCGGCGACCAATGCCCAGGCGATCATCGATCAGCCCAGCCAGTTCGATTTCTACGACGGCGGCGGCCTCGACATCGCCTTCCTCGGGTTGGCGCAGGCTGACCGCCAGGGCAACCTGAACGTCTCGAAATTCGGCCCGCGGCTGGCGGGCGCCGGTGGCTTCATCAACATTTCGCAAAATGCCAAGAAGGTGGTTTTTGTCGGGACGTTTACCTGCGCCAATCTCGATGTCGCGGTCGACGCAGGAAAACTGCGAATTCTTGAAGAAGGCAAGTCGAGGAAATTCGTCGAGGAAGTCGAGCACCGTACCTTCAGCGGCCCGCAGGCCGCCAAGTGGGGCAAGAGCGTCCTCTACATCACCGAGCGCTGCGTCTTCCAGCTGACTGCCGAGGGGCTGATGCTGACCGAAATCGCGCCTGGGGTCGACCTGCAGAAGGACATCCTCGACCAGATGGCTTTCGTGCCGATCATGCATGGCGAGCCGGCGCTGATGGATGCCCGGATTTTCCGCGACGAGCCGATGAACATGCGGTCGCAGATGCTGGAAATCCCGATGGCCGAGCGCCTGACCTACGATCCCGGCAAGAATCTCTTCTTCGTCAATTTTGCGGGGCTGAACGTCAGGAGCGCGGAGGATGTCGCGCGGATCCGCCAGGCGGTCGACGAGTCGCTCAAGGCGGTGGGCCACAAGGTGAATGCCATCGTCAATTATGACCGCTTCTCGATTCTGCCGGAACTTGTCGACCACTACATCGCCATGGTCAAGGGCGTGGTCGAGCGCCACTACCACGACGTAACGCGCTACACCTCCAACACCTTCCTGCGCGTCAAACTCGGCGAGGCGTTGGAAAAGCGGCACCTGGCACCCCGTCTATACGGGTCGGCGAGCGAAGCCGAGGCCTCACTGCCGCTCACCGACGGAAACTAGATTGCGGCGATCCGCTGGTTGGAAAGTGCAAGCCGGGTCGCCAGCACATCGAGAAAGCCCTGGTAGAAATGCATCCGGCAGGATTCGGAAGCCTTTTCCAGGGCTTCGCCGCGGATGGTGATGATGTTTGCCGCGCTGTCGGCGACGACGTCGGCGCTGCGCACATGGCCGCGCCGGCTGATGATGGCCATTTCACCGAAGCATTCGCCGCTGGCCAGCGTCGTGAGCCGGGTGCCGTTCTTGCTGACCGCCACCGTGCCGTCGGCGACGAAACAGAAGAAGTTGCCCGGTTCGCCATCGCGCATGATAGCCGTGCCCGGGGCGACACGTTTCCATCCCGCGAAACGCAGCGCCTCCCAGATTTCGACATCGGTGAAGTCGGAGAAGAAGGGCAGGGCGCGCAGCGTGGCGAACTTCTCGGTGTCGACAAATTCTTCAGTGCGGGGTGTCTTCAACTGGCCGTTGCGCACCGCCTGGGCGAGGTCGTGGGCAAAGGCCTGCCAAGTCGGATAGCGGTCATCGAGATTCCTGGCCATCGCGCGGCTGACGATTTCATCGAGGACCGGCGGCAGGCCCGGCCGTTGCGCCGATGGGCGGGCCGGGGTGCCATTGACGATCTGGTAGATCATGTTGTAGTTGTTGCCCGCCGTGAACGGCAGCTCGCCGGTCAGCAACTGGTGCATGACGACGCCCAGCGAATAGATGTCGGTGCGGTGGTCGAGAGGCTGTTCCTGGACCTGTTGCGGCGACATATAGGCGGGTGAGCCGATACCGGTGATCTGGGTGCGCTCCCTGCCGGCGTTGTTGATGATGGCGGCGCCGAAATCGGAAATCTTGACGTCCGAAGCGCCGGCCAGCAGGATGTTGGCCGGCTTGATGTCGCGGTGGGT
>DATIUN010000318.1:0-16357 GCA_035466795.1 Azonexus sp.
GCCTCGGCATTGCTGGACAGGGCGCTGGCCAGAACTGGATTCGGACCACTAGTGGTAAGGTCGCCACTCAGTGTATAGCTGGTCGTCGAGCGATAAGACAAGCCGATCTTGGTCTTTTCGGCCGGCGTCAGCAATACGCCGACATTCCAGTTCCAGGAAGTATCGTCAGCTTTCAACTCGGTATTGTAGAGATAAAGCGGCTGTGACCCAAAGACTGGGAGAGTTGCCGGACCCGCGGCCGTCGCCTTCTTGTAATCGGCCTTCATCATCTGCAAACTGACGCCGGCACCAAGAGAAATCCAGTCATTGGCGCGCCAGGCAACCGACGGATTGATGTTGAAGGTCTTGATATCGAAGCTGTTCGAATGCGCGCTACCCAGCCATGCGGTGTTGTACTCTGTCTTGAGGCCAAACGGGGCACCAATTCCAAGGCCGACCCACCACTCGGGCGCCACCTGCCACGACAGGTACATGTTCGGGACATACCCGAGGCCACCGGCGTCGCCACCATTACCAGCATTGGTAAAGACACCCGTTCTGGAGCCCTGGTTGTCAAGGGTGAAGCTTGTATTGACGAGAACCAGACCGAGAGAAGCGTTGCGTCCGGCGATCTGGGTCATGGCAGCCGGGTTGAAAAACTGGACACTGGCATTCTCGGCTACTACCGCGGAACCCGCGTAGGAGTTGCCGAGACCGCTGCCGTTCTGCTCCAGCAACTGGAAGCCGGAAGCACTGGCGGTACCCGAAAACGCGATGGCGAGAAGCGCCGGAATCAGGCGCGGTGTGATGTTCTTTTGCATTGTCTATCTCCACTGTGATTGCTTGAAAGCAATTGAATTACGTTCTGTTACAAATAACATTAAATATCAAACACGCGTTTGAAATCCATAATTATCTGGACATGACCAAAGTCAGTGTTGCTTTCAGGCTACACGCTGTTGTTTTTCTGTCTGCCGGTAGTTTAGCGGCCCGCCGGTAAAGGGTGCGAAACCAGTCCCGAAGATGACGCCGCCATCGGCCAGATCGGCATCGGCGACGACACCTGAAGCAACCAGCAACTCGGCACGATCGATCAGCGGTTTGGCCAGGCGGGCAGCAAGGCCATCCGGCGGCGTTCCCGCACTGCCTTTCTGCGCCTTGCCGGCGGTCCAGGCATAAAAGCCCTGCCCGGTCTTCTTGCCCAGTTCGCCCTTATCGACGCGGGCCAGCAGGCAACGCGGCGCTGCCGCCCCGCCCGCCAACTGCTTGCCGGCGGCGACTGCGATATCCAGGCCAACGGTGTCGGCCAGTTCGATCGGCCCCATCGGCATGCCGAAGGCCAGCATCGCCTCGTCGACGGTTTCCGGGCTGATTCCCTCGTCGACCGCGCGCATCGCCTCCAGCATGTAGGGTGCGAGCACGGCATTGACCAGAAAGCCCGGCTCGCTGCGAACCGGCAGCGGCAGCTTGTCGATCTGCCTGACGAAGGCGCAGGCCGCCTGCACCATGCCGACGTCGGCGCCGTCGGCGGCAACCACCTCGACCAGCGGCATCATCGCCACCGGGTTGAAGAAGTGGATGCCGACCAGGCGTTCCGGTCGTTGCAGCACGGTACGCAGATCTTCCAGACGGAGGCTCGATGTATTGGTCGCCAGCACGGCGTCCGGCCGCATCACCGCATCGAGCTTTTTGAGCAAGGCGTGCTTGGCCTCGACATTCTCGAAGATCGCCTCGATGACGACATCGGCATGGGCAGCGCCAGCCCCGTCGGGATCGGGAATCAGCCGATCCATGACCGCGCGCAACGGCAGCTTGTCCTTGATGCGCCGTGCGAAGCGTTCGCGGGCGCGCTTCAGTGCCGGTGCGATGCGTTCGATATTCTGATCCTGCAGCGTAACCGTCATGCCGCGCTGAGCGCACCAGGCGGCAATGTCGCCGCCCATGACGCCGGCGCCGACGACGTGGACGCGTTTGGCCTTGAAATCGGAATCCTTGCCGAAACCCTTGAGCCGTTCCTGCAGGAAAAACACGCGCACCAGGTTGCGCGCCGTCGGCGAACGGACGATGCCGTCGACCAGTTCCGGCGCCACCAGCGCATTGCCGTTATGCTTTTCCCAGATGTCGATGATCGCGTACGGTGCCGGGTAATGCTGCGGGCGCGCCCGCTTGGCCACCTGCTTGCGGGCGCCGTTGGCGACCACGCTCTTGAGCGGACCGTTGAGCAGCCTCTGCATGAACGGCAGAGGACGGCGTGGCGCGTTGGACAGCACCATCATGCGCGCGGCGCGTTCCATGACGCGCGGCGGCACGGCATCGTCGGCCAGACCCATGCGCTTGGCGCGCCATGCATCGATCGTCTTGCCCGTCAGCATCATGTCCATGGCGGCAGCGGGACCGACCCGCTGCGGTAATCGCAGCATGCCGCCCCAACCGGGGAAAATGCCGAGCATGACTTCCGGCAAGCCCATCTTGGTACCCGACTCCTCAACTGCCAGCAGGTAGCGGCATGCCAGCGCCAGTTCGAGGCCGCCGCCGAGGCAGTGACCGCGAACCAGCGCCAGCGTCGGGTAGCGTACGGCAGCCAGGCGGTTGAAGAGATTCCAGCCGCGCTCGACCAGTTCGCGCCCTTTTTCGGCGCTGTCGAGCTGGGTGAATTCCTGGATGTCGGCACCGGCGATGAACCCGGCATTTTTGCCGGAACTGAAGATCAGTGCCTTCGGCGGCTGTCGTTCGCATTCGTCAAGCACCAGCGCGAGCTCATCCATCACCGCCCGCGACAGCGAGTTGGCCGATTCGCCCGCCTTGTCGAGAACCGCCCAGGTGATGCCTTCGGCGTCAACGTCAAGACGCCAGTGTTGCAGATTGAGGTTGGTCATTTCAGGCTCCGGCTTCGACCAGCATTGCCCCGCCGAGGCCGCCGCCGATACAGATGGTGGCGATGCCACGTTTCGCTTTTTTCTCGCGCAATACATGCAAGAGATGGAGCACGATGCGGGTACCCGAGGCGCCGACCGGATGGCCGATCGCCACGGCGCCGCCATCGACGTTCAGCTTGTCCTCATCGAGCGCGCCGAGCGCCCCCGGCAGGCCGAGCTGCTCGCGGCAGTAATCGTCGGATTTCCAGGCTTCGATGCAGCCCAGCACCTGGGCGGCAAAAGCCTCGTTGAGCTCCCAGGCATCGAGATCGTTGAGCCCGAAGCCGTGGCGCTGCAGGATCGGCGTCGCCGCATGCACCGGGCCGAGGCCCATCTGCGCCGGGTCGAGGCCGGCCCACTCGCTGTCGACGATGCGGCCGAGCGGCTTGAGCTTCCACTTTTTGACGGCCTCTTCCGAAGCGAGGATCAGCCAGGCGGCGCCATCGGTGATCTGCGAGCTGTTGGCGGCCGTGATGTTGCCGTATTTCTTGTCGAAGAACGGCTTCAGCTTGGCCATGCCGGCCACGCTGGCATCGGGACGGACACCGTCATCCTCGGCATAAACGTTGCCCTTGTCGTCGACGACCGGGACGATCTCGCCGTAATGTCCGGCAGCGCGACCAGCCACCACGCGCTGGTGGCTGCGCACGGCGAACGCGTCCATCTGCTGGCGGTCGATGCCGAATTTCCACGCCAGGTTTTCGGCGGTCTGGCCCATCAGCAAGCCGACGACCGGGTCGGTCAGCCCCTTCATCAGCCCGATCACCGGGCTCAGCAGAGCGGCCGGACGCAGCTTCAGGAAGTGCGCTGCTTTCTGGCCGACCGTCTTCATCCCCATCATGCCGGCGAACCAGCGCACCATCGTCTCGGAGTACAGCAGCGGCGCATGCGAAAGCGCATCGACGCCACCGGCCAGGACCAGTTCCGAACGGCCGCAGCTGATATTGGCAATCGCCGAATCGAGCGCCTGCATGCCGCTCGCGCAATTGCGCATCACCGTCCATCCCGGCACCTTGTTGCCGCAGCCGAGACGCAGCGCAACCATGCGCCCGATATTGGTTTCATCGGCCGACGGCGCCGCGCAGCCGAGGATGACCTCGTCGAGGTCTTCCGGAGAAAACGGCTGGCGTAGCAGCAGGGCACGACCGGCCTGGGTCGCCAGATCGGAGGCGGTGAACGGCCCGGGGCCGCTGCGCGCCTTGAGGAACGGCGTTCGCGCGCCGTCCACCACGTAAATCGTCTTCATCAGGCCGCCTTGCGCTCTGGCGCCGGCTTGTTGGCCGTTGCCACATTGAAGTCGAACGGAAAGTCGTCGACGTGGACCACGATGTCGCGCAACATGTTGCGCCGCTTCATCTTCTCGAACTCGGCAGCCGTGATGACGCCGCATTCGACGGCGGCAACGGCGATATCACGCACATTGGCCTGCGGATTGTTGGCAAAACGACCGGCCTTCTCGGCATCGCGAATCTTGGCCTCGATCGCTTCGGCTTCGAGCGTGGCGATGAGTGCAAGTTCGATGGCGCCTACGGGTTCCTTCTCGGTCAGCGGCAGGTAGCACTCCGCGGTCAGCCGGTCGCGGGATTCCGACGGCTGGATCAGCAGCTTGGCGACCTGATGGCCGAGATCGTCGGACGGCACGACATAAGGATGGCCCCACGGGAAGATGCTGCGATGCAGGAAGGCGCCGATGAAGCGGTTCGGGAAGTTGGCGATGACGCCGTCGAACGCTTCCTGGGCCTTGTACATCGAATCCCAGATCGCCCAGTGCGCCAGCGGCGCGTCGGCGGCCTGACGGCCATCGGCTTCAAAGCGCTTGAGCGTGCACGAGATCAGGTACATCTGGGCCAGGATGTCACCGAGGCGGGCGGACAGTTTTTCCCGACGCTTGACGCTGCCACCCAGCACCAGCAGCGAGATATCCGACAGGAAGGCGAAGGCCGCCGAGAAACGCGTCATCTGCTGGTAGTAGCGGCGAACTTCGGGCGCCACATCGACATCGACGGCGACGAAGTGCGATCCGGTCATGCCCAGCCACAGGGCGCGGAAGCCATTTTTGATCGTATAACCGACGTGGCCCCACAGCGCCTTGTCGAAATCGACCAGGCCCTGGCGGACATCCTTGTTCTGCGCCGCCTGCATTTCAGGCAGCAGATAAGGATGGCAGCGGATGGCGCCCTGCCCGAAGATGATCAGCGAGCGGGTCAGAATATTGGCGCCCTCGACCGTGATGCCGATCGGAATCTGCTGATAGGCGCGACCGATGAAGTTCGAAGGGCCGAGACAGATGCCCTTGCCACCGACGACATCCATGCCGTCGTTGACCACCTGGCGGGCGCGCTCGGTAACGTGGTACTTGGCAATCGCCGACACCACGGACGGCTTCTCGCCGAGATCGACCGCACCGGCGGTCATCTTGCGGGTGGCATCCATCATGTAGGTGTAGGCGCCGATGCGGGTCAGCGCTTCCTCGACGCCCTCGAACCTGCCGACCGCCATCTTGAACTGGCTGCGCACGCGGGCATAACCGCCGACGGAACGCGCCGCCATCTGCGCCATGCCGGTATTGGAGGAAGGCAAGGAAATGGAACGGCCAGCGGCGAGGCACTCCATCAGCATGCGCCAGCCGTGGCCGGCCTTTTGCGGGCCGCCGATGATGAAATCGAGCGGCATGAACACATCCTTGCCACGCGTCGGACCGTTCATGAACATGGCGTTGAGCGGGAAGTGGCGGCGGCCGGTATCGACCCCCGGGTGGTCGTAAGGCACCAGCGCACAGGTGATGCCGATGTGCTTCTGGTCGCCGAGCAGGCCGTCCGGGTCGTACAGGTGGAAGGCCAGGCCGAACACCGTGCATACCGGCGCCAGGGTGATGTAGCGCTTGTCCCAGCTCACCCGCATGCCGATCACTTCCTTGCCCTGATACATGCCCTTGCAGACAACGCCGCTATCGGGAATCGACGCCGCATCCGAACCCGCCCACGGGCTGGTCAGCGCGAAGGCCGGTACCTCGATGCCCTTGGCCAGGCGCGGCAGGTAGTAATCCTTCTGCGCGTCTGTCCCATAGTGCAGCAGCAGTTCGGCCGGGCCGAGCGAGTTCGGCACCATCACCGAGACCGACAGCGCCGAGGAGCGTGTCGACAGCTTGGTCACCACCTGCGAATGGGCATAGGCGGAAAACTCCAGGCCGCCGTACTTCTTCGGGATGATCATGCCGAGGAAGCCCTTGTCCTTGATGTAGCGCCAGGCTTCGTTGGGCAGGTCATAGAGTTCGTGGGTCACCTTCCAGTCGTCGACCAGGCGGCAGGCTTCTTCCACTTCATTGTCCATGAAGGACTGTTCGGCGGCGGTCAGCTTCGGCTGCGGGTAGGCATGCAGCTTCTGCCAGTCCGGCTTGCCGCGGAACAGTTCGCCTTCCCACCAGACGGTGCCGGCTTCCAGCGCATCGCGCTCGGTATCCGACATCTGCGGCAACACCTTGCGATAGGTGGCAAAAATGGGCCGGCTGAGCACGGCTCGACGCAGCGGACGGACCAGGATCAGGCCGGCCACGACTGCGAGCGCCAATACGCTGAGCAGGGGAATGATCGAATTTGACATGCTGTTGCCTCCTTTGAAACTGAAAAATATGGTTATGCGGCTCTGGCGTCCGCATCGTCAGGCGCTTCGTCGAATTGCGGCAGCGGCGCCCGCAGGCCTCCAAGCAGGAACGACATCAGGCGCGGAACGAGGCGATCGATGCGGTCGACCGTATCCGCTTCCTCGATGTCCCAATCGGCGACGATACGCAGGGCATCGGTGCCGGCAATGGCGTAGGACGTGGCGCCAAGCATGAAATGGAAGCGCCAGACGATCTCCGCCCGCGGCACGTCGGGCAAGGCCTTGAACAAGGCCTGCTTGTAGCGCTCCATGACCCCGGCGTACTCATGGGCAAGAAAGGCCCGGATGAATTCCGAGGGTTCGGTATGCGTGCGCCCAAGGAGGCGGAGAAAGACAATGCCGCCGCGCCGCTTGTCGTCGGCCAGACGCAACAGCGTTCCGAAAAAGCCGTCGACGATCTGCGATGCTTTCAGGGGTTTGCCGCCGGCCGCCTGCTCCATCCCGTCGAGAACCCGCAGGCGCTCCTCGTTGAGCCAGTCGAGGCGGCGCCGGAAAACCTCCTGCATCAGCGACTCCTTGGAGCCGAAGTGATAATTGACCGCCGCCAGGTTCACCACCGCCTCGCCAGTAATCTGGCGCATCGACGTTCCCTCGTAGCCATGTTCCATGAACAGCTGCTCGGCGGCATCGAGAATGCGCTCACGGGTATCAATGTGACGGACTTCTGGCATTGGGATCACCTAAAAGGAGGCCATGATTCATACGTTCGTTTGAATCATAGGGAAGATATCCCCCGACCGCAAGTCAACTTTTAGAGTTTTTTGCCCAATTTAAGCGTTGACCACGACAAGGTCACGGAAGTGCCTGCGGATTGTCCTGTGCGTATTCGATGAACCGGCACACCACATCGACCCCGGTCCGCCGCTCCCGATAGGTCTTGCTCGTTTCATTGACGACGCGCCAGCGAGCGAACGGAATGCTCGCGGGAAGCGGCGTATCGCCGGCGAAGGACCCTTCGATGCGGGTCAGGTAAAAGCGCTCGCAATAGGGCCAGGCAGCTTCATAAATCGGCGCCCCGCCGATGATGAAGACCGGCTTGCCGGTGGCGACACCCGCCGCAATCCCCTCTTCGACCGATTGCACCTGGCGGCAGCCCGGGCGCAGTTGCAGGCCCGGCTGCCGACTGACCACGAAGGTATCGGGCGGCACCACCGCCATCGTGCCGTAGGTGCGGCTGCCGACGACCAGTGCCGCGCCGACGATCATATCCTCGAAATAGGCGACGTCCTCGGGGATATCCCACGGCAACCAGCCGTTCATCCCGATCATGCCGTTACTCGAAACGGCGGCAATTCCAGCGATCATTCCTGTCTTTCCTGCCTGCGAAACGCACTGCCGGCAAAACCGGCGCCCGGCCACCACGGCCGACGGCGAAAAAGTATAAACGCTGAATCGCTCAACTTTTCAGCCTGATCATGAAGTTCAGCAAGCGGGTCGGCCAGCCGGCATACGGGGGCGCGAACAGGTCGAGCCCGCGCCAGACGCCTTGCTTGAAAACCGGACGCAATTTGGAGACGGTCATGAAACCCTCGTAACCGTGGTAATGCCCCATGCCGCTGTTGCCGGTGCCACCGAAAGGCAGGCTGTGAATACCGGCCTGAACCACGGATTCATTGAGGCCGACGCCGCCGGAAATCGTGTTGTCGAGATAATACTGCTGCTGCTCAGCGTCGTTGCTGAACAGGTAGAAGGCCAGCGGCCGCGGACGGTCGCCGATGTAGTCGACCACTTCTTCCCGAGTCTTGTAGGTTTTGATCGGCAGCAGCGGACCGAAGATTTCGCGCTGCATGATGTCCATGTCGTCGGTGACGTCGATCACGATGCGCGGCGGCATGATCCGCCGTTCGCCGTCAGCGGCCGGACCGGTATACAGATCGACCAGGCGGGCGCCCTTGGCGACCGCGTCGGCGGCGGTAGCCTGCAGGCGCTCCCAGGAGCGCTGGTCGATGATCGCGGTGTAGTCGCCGTTGTTGATGTCGGGGAAACGCTTGCTGACGATGGCCTTCGCTTCGCGAATGAATTCATCGACCCGGCCTTCGGGCAGGAACAGGTAATCGACATTGGTGCAGATTTGCCCGGCGTTGAGCATCTTGGCCCAGATGATGCGCTCGGCAGCAGTACGCATCGGGTAGTCCGGCGCCACCACGCAGGGCGATTTGCCGCCCAGTTCGAGCGTCACCGGCGTCAGGTTCTGCGCGGCATTGGCCATCACCGACTTGCCGGTGGCCGGCGAACCGGTGAAGAAGATGTGATCGAACGGCAAGGTCGTGAACTGCGGGCCACGTCCGCCGGCATCCTCGAAAAAGGCCAGCTTGTCGAGCGGGAAATACTTTGGCGAAATCTCCTTGAGCAACATGGCCAGGTGGTTGGAGTTTTCCGACATCTTGATCATCGCCCGGTTACCGGCGGCCAGGATGCCGATCAGTGGCTGAAAGGCCAGGGCGATCGGGAAATTCCACGGCACGACGATGCCGACGATGCCGACCGGCTGCGGAAAGGTCCACGCGCTGGCCAGCGGAAATTGCGTCGGATCGAGATGGCGCCGTACCGGTTTCATCCATTTTTTCAGGCGTTTGATGGCGTCCAGCGTGGCATCCTGCGCCATGAAGGTTTCGGCGAACTTCGTTTCGAAAGCGCAACGACAGCCGTAGTCCTTGTTGACCGCCGCGACGAGCGCATCGTGGTTATCGACCAGCATCCGGTGCAGGGTGCGCAGATCGGCAACCCGTTCGGCATGGCCCGGGTTGCGGTTCTTCTTGTAGGCGGCAAGCTGGCGTTCGTAGCACGCCGTGAACTCGGCGGGAATCATAGCTTGCGCACGACGATGCTGCCGATCGAATAGCCGGCGCCGAAACTGCAGATGACGCCGACGTCACCGGCCTTGAGATCCCCGCTGTGGCGGTGGAAAGCGATGATCGAACCGGCCGACGCGGTGTTGGCGAATTCGTCGAGGATCACCGGCGCCTCGTCGGCGCTGGCTTCATGCCCGAGCAGGCGCTTGCCGATCAGCTGGTTCATCGCCAGGTTGGCCTGATGCAGCCAGAAGCGGCGCACGCCGGCAGGCGTCATGCCGAGCGTTCCAAGTTGGGCACTGATGTGTTCGGCGGCCATTGGACAAACCTCCTTGAAAACCTTGCGCCCTTCCTGGCGGAACAACTGGTCGCGGTCGTCCGGGTTGCGATCCTCGCAGCGCCAGAGGAACCCGGCGTTGTTGCGGATGTTGTTCGAGAAACTGGTTGCCAGCTTGCTGCCAAGCACCTCCCAGGCGCCCGCAACCTTTACCGTGTCTGCACGCTCGACCAGCAACGCCGTGCACACGTCGCCAAAAATGAAGTGGCAGTCGCGATCCTGCCAGGCCAGGTGAGCCGAGCAGATTTCCGGATCGACCACCAGCGCGGCGCGCGCGGCGCCGGTCTTGACGGCATTGATTGCCTGTTCGAGGGCGAAGGTGGCCGACGAGCAGGCGACATTCATGTCGTAGGCGTAGCCACCGGCACCCAGTGCACCCTGAATCTCGACCGCCATCGCCGGGTACGGGCGCTGCATGTTCGAGGCGGCGCAGATCACCATGTCGACATCGGCCGCCTCGCGGCCGGCGGCGGCAAGCGCTTCCCGCGCAGCCGCCACGGCCATTTCGGCCTGCAGCGACAGTACATCGTCCGGGCGCGGCGCGATATGCGGCCGCATGCGCGCCGGGTCGAGGACGCCGGCCTTGTCGACGACATAGCGGCGCTTGATGCCGGAAGCCTTCTCGATGAACTCGGCGCTCGATTCCGGCACCGCGCTGATCTCGCCGGCGGCGATGGCTGCCGCGTTTTCCTCGTTGAAGCGTCTGGCGTAGGCGTTGAAGGCAACGACCAGTTCGTCGTTGCTGATGACTTCGGGCGCGACCCAGAGGCCGGTCCCGCTGATGGCTACATTGTGCATGTGACAAAACCGTTCAAATAAATTGGCCATTAAGATAGCACAGGCGCAATTTCGCGAACCCCCGCCAAATCTCGAGGACCTTGTTTGCGTGCCACCAGGAAGCCCAAGTGGCACCATCCCTGCCGGGCAAAAATTGCTTCATGCTGCGGTCGACGCCATAAAATGTGCAAATTCCAACTGAAAGGAGCCCGCATGTCCCTCTACCGTCTCGGCGACAAGCAACCGCAACTCGGCGCCAACGCCTGGGTCGCCCCCAACGCCACGGTCATCGGCGACGTCCGCCTCGGGCCCAACGCCTCGATCTGGTGGAACGCCACGCTGCGCGGCGACAACGACCCGATCCATATCGGCGACAACAGCAATATCCAGGACGGCGCGGTACTGCACACCGACGACGGCATCCCGATGCACATCGGCGCCAACGTCACCGTCGGCCACCTCGTCATGCTGCACGGCTGCACGGTCGGCGACGGCAGCCTGATCGGCATCGGCTCGGTCATCCTCAACCGCGCCGTGATCGGCAAGGGCTGCATCGTCGGCGCCAACACGCTGATTCCGGAAGGCAAGGTCTTCCCCGACCGCGTGCTGATCGTCGGCTCGCCGGGCAAGGTGGTGCGCGAATTGTCCGACGAGGATGTCGTCCGTCTCGAAAAATCGGCTGCGCATTACGTCGAGAACGCCCGGCGCTACCAGAACCAACTTGAAGCGCTCTAAGCCAGGCCATGAAACGCAAGCTTTTGCTCATCCTGCGCCACGGCAAATCCGACTGGACGACCGGACTCGAGGACTTTCACCGACCGCTCGTCGGCCGGGGTCGCAAGGGCGCCCGCAAAATGGGCACCTGGATCCGCCACCTCGACCTCGTTCCCGACGTTGTGCTCAGTTCCCCGGCAGCCCGCGCCAAGGCGACCACCGAGGCCGCCTGCAAGGCGATGGGTCTGTCCCTCGACCGCGTGCTCTGGGACGAACGTCTCTACGAGGCGCCCGGCACGCAGGTACTTTCGGTGCTGGCCGCTGCCCCGAAGAAGGCCAAGCGTGTGCTGCTCGTCGGCCACAACCCGGGCCTTGAGGAACTGATCCATCTGCTCGTCGGCGAGCCGCCGGATATCCCCGAGGACGGCAAGCTGCTACCGACTGCCGCGCTCGCCCGGCTGGAGGTCGCCGGCAACTGGCACGATGCGGGGCCGGGTTGCGCGCATCTGCTCTCGGTGACACGGCCGGGGAAAATCCCCGACGACGAATCCACTTGGGTCAAGCCCCAATACCAGTCGGCGCTCGGCCCGATCCCGGAACATTTCTTCACGCAGTCGGCAGTCATTCCCTACCGCATCGCCGACGGCAAGCCGGAAGTCATGCTGATCACCTCGCGCAAGGGCACGCGCTGGGTCCTGCCCAAGGGGGTCAAGGAACCCGAGCTGTCGCTGCGCGATTCGGCGAGCAAGGAGGCATTCGAGGAGGCCGGGGTGCGCGGCGAAGTCGACGCGGAACCGATCGGCTACTACGAGTACGCCAAGTGGGGCGGCCCCTGCAGGGTCGCCGTCTTCCCGATGGCGGTAAGCGAGTGCCTGCCCGATGGCGAGTGGGAGGAAAGCCACCGCGAGCGCCAGTGGGTCAGCCCGCAGGAAGCGATAGACCGCCTCGACGAACCCGAACTGTGCAAGCTGGTAAGCAGCCTGACGGAGCGCCTGGCTAGCGCCTAGCGGGCAATTTGTCCGGCACCTGCAGATGGTGCCGTTGCAGCCATTCGCGATCCAGTTCCCATGTCACGCCGCTGATCCCGGGCTGGGCCAGCACAATCGCCTTCGCCTCGTCCTGCACCTGGCCCAGCGTCTTTTCGAGCGCGATGAAGGCCGGGTTGTCATGATCCTTGACGTTGACATCCGGATACATGGCCCCGAGAAAGCGGAAGGCCGGCATGTCGAAATTGCGCGGCGTACCCATGATCGCGGTATTGCCCTCGACGCGCAGCACGTGGAAGGGATAAGGGTAGTTCTTGAGCTGCGGGCTGGCCGCCGTCTGGATCGCTTCGTTGAGCGCCCGCGTGCGGCCATCGGGCCGGCGGATCGCCCAATCCAGCGCAACCAGCAGGGCGAGCACCAGCAGCGCCCATTGCCACGATTTGATGTTGCGAATAGTCATGATGCCTCCAGGCCGGTTGCGGTCAACGGCAAAAAATTGCCGGTTTCTGTCATTTCCATGAAAAGCTTCAGCCCCGGTTATCCCAATGAAAACGATGCATCAGCCGATGCAATACCGGGGCAAACATCACGCCCGCCGTGACGATGAAGGCAAGACCCGCGTAAAGCGCATAGAAGCCGGCGAACAGCTTGCCGGCCGCAGTCTGCGGCACATTGACCGGCCCCATGCCGCCCAGCAGCATGGCCGAATTGAGGAATGCGTCGATCCACGTCAGGTTCTCCAACCCCATGTAGCCGAGCATGCCGATGGCGAGCGAGACGGCGATCAAGCCGAGCGCAAATGCCGCATGACCAAGCAGCCGCTTTGCGAACTCGGGTCGCGCCAAAGGCGCCTGCTTTCCAGACTCGTACATGACATACCCCATCAAGCGAACAACCGCCAAAGATCACGCGTAACGCACATTTTATCCGCGAATCGTGCCAGGAGCCCGGCCGACGCCGGGACGCCACGCCGAAGATAACCCGGATTCAAGCGGCTACTTCTTGGCGGCCAATCAGGTTCGACCAGACCTCGCTTGAGGCAACTTGACGGGCAACTGGCGTTATCGGGTAACCTGCCCACTGCCGGTTGTCTTTTCCGGCAGGATTCCGCATCATTCGCCCCTTTTTTTCGGCCCAACCCATCCATGCTCGCTCCCATCGAACACCGCATTGCTATTGAACTCGGCGTCCGTCCGTCTCAAGTCGCGGCCGCCGTCCAGTTGCTCGACGAAGGCGCCACCGTGCCCTTCATCGCCCGCTATCGCAAGGAAGTCACCGGCGAACTGGACGACACCCAGTTGCGCAATCTCGAAGAGCGCCTGATCTACCTGCGCGACCTCGAAGAGCGCCGGGTCAGCGTGCTGACCAGCATCGAGGAACAAGGCAAGCTGACGCCCGAACTGAAAGCCGAGATCGAGGATGCCGAAACCAAGCAGCGCCTCGAAGACCTTTACCTGCCCTACAAGCAGAAGCGCCGCACCAAGGCGCAGGTCGCCCGCGAAGCCGGCATCGAGCCGCTGGCGCTGGCGCTGCTGCAAGACCCGAACCTGGCGCCCGACGAAGAGGCCGAAAAATTCCTCAACGCCGACGCCGGTTTTGCCGACGCCAAGGCCGTCCTCGACGGCGCCCGCCAGATCCTCATGGAAAAATTCGCCGAAGACGCGGAACTGCTCGGTCAGCTGCGCGAATACCTCAAGGAACACGGCCGGTTGCGCTCGACCGTCGTCGAAGGCAAAGAATCGGAAGGCGCCAAGTTCCGCGACTGGTTCGACTTCGCGGAACCGATTGCCAGCATGCCCTCGCACCGCGCGCTGGCCCTGCTGCGCGGGCGCAACGAAGGTTTCCTCAACGTCGCGCTGGCGCTCGATTCGGAACTCGACACCGACAACCTCAAACCCGGCCCCAACCCCTGCGAACAGCGCATTGCCGCTCGCTTCGGCATCAAGGCGCAAAGCCGCCCGGCCGACAAATGGCTGGCCGATACCGTGCGCTGGACCTGGAAGGTCAAGGTCTACACCCACCTCGAACTCGAACTGGTGGGCGAGTTGCGCGAGCGCGCCGAAGAAGAAGCCATCCGCATCTTCGGCAAGAACCTGAAAGACCTGCTTCTCGCCGCCCCCGCCGGCCAGCACGTGACGATGGGCATCGACCCCGGCATCCGCACCGGCTGCAAGCTCGCCATCGTTGACGCCACGGGCAAGCTGCTCGACCACGCCACCATCTACCCGCACGAGCCGCGCTGCGACTGGGATGGATCGCTGTCCACCATCGCCCGCCTGGCCGCCAGGCATGGCGTGACGCTGGTCGCCATCGGCAACGGCACCGCCAGCCGCGAAACCGACAAGCTGGTGCAGGACGTGATGAAGCGTTACCCGGAAGCCCGCCTGATCAAGATCGTGGTTTCGGAAGCCGGCGCCTCGGTCTATTCCGCCTCCGAACTTGCCGCCAAGGAATTCCCCGATCTCGACGTCTCGATTCGCGGCGCCGTGTCGATTGCCCGCCGCCTGCAAGACCCGCTCGCCGAACTGGTCAAGATCGAGCCGAAATCCATTGGCGTCGGCCAGTACCAGCACGACGTTTCGCAAAGCAAGCTGGCGCGCAATCTCGATGCCGTCGTCGAGGATTGCGTGAACGCCGTCGGCGTCGATGTGAATACCGCCTCGGTGCCGCTGCTCACCCGCATTTCCGGCCTCAACGGCAGCCTGGCCAGCAACATCGTCGCTTACCGCGACAGCCACGGAGCTTTCCGCTCGCGCGACGAGTTGAAGAAAGTGCCGCGCCTTGGCGACAAGACCTTTGAGCAGGCCGCCGGCTTCCTGCGCGTGCCGAACGGCGACAACCCGCTCGACGCCTCGTCGGTGCACCCGGAAGCCTACCCGGTGGTCGAAAAAATCATCGTCGACCTGAAAAAGCCGATCAAGAAAATCCTCGGCGACAGCCGCGTGCTCAAGGGCCTCAACCCGTCCAGATACACCGACGAACGCTTCGGCCTGCCGACCGTGCAGGACATTTTCAAGGAACTGGAGAAACCCGGTCGCGACCCGCGCCCCGAGTTCAAGACCGCCACCTTCGCGGACGGCGTCGAGAAAGTCAGCGACCTGCGCCCGGGCATGATTTTGGAGGGAGTCGTCACCAACGTCGCCGCCTTCGGTGCCTTCGTCGACATCGGCGTGCACCAGGACGGCCTGGTGCACGTCTCGGCGCTCTCCAACACCTTCGTCAAAGACCCGCACAGCATCGTCAAGGCGGGCCAGGTGGTTAAAGTCAAGGTGCTGGAAGTCGACCTGCAACGCCAGCGCATCGCACTGACCATGCGCATGGGCGACGAACCCAGCCAGGCCAAGCGCCACGACAGCGCCCCGGCCAGCCGGGGCAATGCCAGCCGCCCGCAGCAGCGCAGCAGCGGCCCGGCCCCCGCCGGCAACGCGATAGCCTCCGCATTCGCCAAGCTCAAGCGCTGATGGCCGGGCTCTTCCACCTGACCACCGCCACCGGGCGCCACCTCTGGCGCCTCGGCGTACGCCTGGCCTGGATCGCCGGGCTGGTCGGCCTCGCCATCGTTTCCGGCTTCACGCTCTACGCGGTCACCATGCTGCCGCCGCTGCACCCCTGGCATCTCGAACGGCTGACCGAGGAATTCTCCGCCGTGCGCCACAGCGACCTCGATTTCGCCGGCTACCTCGCCCGCGAAGACAAGCTTTTCGCCGAGTACCATGCCAAGGTTGCCGGCTGGAACAGTCGCGACGAAGCCTACCTCGCCAGCCGCTTCAACCCCGCCAGCCCCTTCAACCAACTGGTCGACGGTGCGCCGTACAACCGCTCCTTCCGCCTCGCGCAAACCCAGCCCAAGGGCCAGGCGCTACTGATCCACGGCCTCACCGACTCGCCCTACTCGGCCAAGGCGCTGGCCGACTCGCTGCATGCGCGCGGTTTCGACGTCACGGTGGTTCGCCTGCCCGGCCACGGCACCCTGCCCTCGATGATGGTCGAGATGAGTCACCGCGACTGGACGGCGGCGGTGCGCATTGCCGCCCGCGATGTCGCTTCGCGGGTCACCCCCGGCCAGCCCTTCTACATCGGCGGCTACTCGACGGGCGGCACGCTCGCGCTTCAGTACGCCCTCGATTCCCTCGACGATCCCGCGCTGCGCCGCCCCGATCACGTGCTGCTCATCTCCCCCGCCATCGAAATCACCCG
>DATIUN010000319.1:0-6077 GCA_035466795.1 Azonexus sp.
GGGCGCAACGGCACGCTGCAAAATCCGGCCGCCATGAAGCGCGCGCGTCTTTCCGGCAAGGGCGGCGCCGGCCTAGATCCCTGCGCGGCGATCCAGGTCGCTTTCGAAATTGCAGACGGCGAGGACCGCGAGATCATTTTCCGCCTCGGCGTGGGGCGCAACGCCGACGAGGCCGGGCAGCTCGTCCAGCGCTTTCGCGGCGTCCTGACGGCGCGCGACGCACTCGCCGCAGTGCGCCGGCAGTGGACGCAGACGCTCGGTGCCGTGCAGGTGGAGACGCCCGATCCGGCGGTCAATGTGCTGGCCAATGGCTGGCTGATCTATCAGACCCTGGCCTGCCGGGTCTGGGCGCGCAGCGGCTCTTACCAGTCGGGCGGTGCTTTCGGCTTCCGTGACCAGTTGCAGGATACGATGGCGCTGATCCATGCCGAGCCGGGGGTGGTCCGCGAACATCTGCTGCTGTGCGCCAGCCGCCAGTTTCAGGAAGGCGATGTCCAGCACTGGTGGCATCCGCCCTCGGGCCGTGGTGTCCGCACCCGTTGTTCCGATGACTACCTGTGGCTGCCGCTGGCGGCCTGCCGCTATGTCGTCGGCACCGGGGACAGCGCCGTGCTGGACGAAACGGTGCAGTTCCTCGAAGGCCGGCCGGTCAACGCGGAGGACGACTCCTACTACGATCTGCCGGGCCGCTCGGGCGAGATGGGCAGCCTCTACGAGCACTGCGTGCGCGCCATTCGCCACGGCTTGCGCTTCGGCGCGCACGGCCTGCCGCTGATCGGTTCCGGGGACTGGAACGATGGCATGGATCGGGTGGGCATTCTGGGCAAGGGAGAAAGCGTCTGGCTGGGCTTCTTCCTCTGCGATGTGCTCAAGCGCTTCAGCGCACTGGCGGCGGCGCATGGCGATGCGGCGTTCGCCGAATTCTGCCTCACCGAGGGCGCCCGCCTGCATCAAGCCCTGGAGCAGCACGGCTGGGATGGCGCCTGGTATCGCCGTGCCTATTTCGATGACGGCACGCCGCTCGGCACCGCAAGCGGCGACGAATGCCGGATCGATTCAATTTCGCAGAGCTGGGCCGTATTGTCGGGCGCGGCCGATCCAGAGCGCGCGCGCCTCGCCATGCAGGCGGTCGACGAGCGACTGGTGCGGCGCAACGACGGACTCGTCCAGTTGCTCGATCCACCGTTCGATAAATCACCGCTGGACCCCGGCTACATCCGCGGCTACGTGCCGGGGGTGCGCGAGAACGGGGGGCAGTACACGCACGGCGCGATCTGGGCGGCGATGGCCTTTGCCGCGCTGGGCGACGGCGGGCGCGCCTGGGAACTGACGCGCATGATCAACCCGGTCAACCATGCGCTGTCGGCCACGGCGCTCGCAACCTATAAAGCTGAGCCTTACGTGCTTGCCGCCGACGTCTACGCGCTGGCGCCGCATACTGGCCGCGCTGGCTGGTCGTGGTCCACCGGATCGGCTGGCTGGATGTACCGGCTACTGCTCGAATCGCTGCTCGGCCTGCGACTGGAAGGGGAGCGGTTGCATTGTGCGCCCTGTCTGCCGGCGGACTGGCCGGGGTTCACGATGACTTACCGCTACCGGACGACGGTCTATCACATCGCCGTCACGCAAGTTCATGGCGCTCCCGAAGGCCCGGGCGCTACCGGTAACCTGACTGTCGATGGCGTCGCGCGCAGCGACGGGGTGATTCCCCTGGTCGACGACCAGGGCGAACATCAGGTCCTGGTCACCTTGACCATGCCTGGCTCATGATCCCGGGCCGCCCGCCCGCGCCGCCCGGAGTTCGGCTTCAAGGTGTTTGGCCTCGCTGATGTCGATGAAAGTGATCACCACGCCATCGATCACGTTTTCCAGCGTGCGGTAGGGCATGATCCGCACGATGTACCAGCCGGCATCCCGGCTGGGGATCTGCTTTTCCGAGAAGGCCAGCGTGCGCAGCACTTTCTGCGCATCGTCCTGCAAATCCGGGTAGTCGAGGTCATGGACGATATCCGACAGCGGGCGTCCGACATCGCCGGGAATCAGCTTGAAGATACGCGTCGCCTGGCTGGTAAAGCGCCGCACACGCAGGGCGTTGTCGAGGAAGACGGTGGCGATGTCGGTACTGTCCATCAGGTTCTTCATGTCACTGCTGGTGGCCGACAATTCATCGACCTTCGATTGCAGTTCGGCGTTGACCATCTGCAATTCTTCGTTGAGTGACTGCATTTCCTCCTTCGAGGTGGTCAGTTCCTCGTTGGTCGACTGCAACTCCTCATTGGTCGATTGCAGTTCCTCGTTCGCCGATTTGAGTTCCTCATGGGAGGTCTGCATTTCCTCGCGAATGCTTTGGGTCTCTTCCCTTGCCTTCTGCAGGCCCTCCTCGAGTTCGAGGACGCGGGCATCGGTGGCCTGCTTGGCGGTGCGGCGTTTGCGCTTGGGTTTGGCTGCCGCCACATCCTCGAAAACGATCATCGCCATGCCCTGTAGCAGGGCAGGCTCGCGGACCGGATAGACGGTCAGATTGATGGTATGTGTCTCGCCGTTGCCGCCGACTTGCAGGTCGTGGATGACGACTGCCTCGGCGGTGCGCAACGCCTTGGGCAGCGCGACGATCAGCTCCTCGCGCAACCCCGCGCGCGCCATCGCGTGAATGTTCCAGTTCGCCTTGCCGGCAGCGGGTTCCAGGTATTTTCCGGTGCGCCCGTTGATGAAGATCACGTCGCCCTCGGCATTGGTCAGCACGGCGGCGGGCGCGAATTTCTGCAGGAGCAATTGGTCGGCAATAGTCTGCAGATTGGCGGTCGGCATGGTCGGCGTCAGGCTTGCGATGGTGTTGACGGGCTGGGGGGGGAGGCGAGTCGGGAATTCTACATCCAATGGCCTGGACACAAGTGGCTCCCGGCGGTAGACGCGGGCCTTGGCATCGCACGGAGAAAAAAGCTCGCCAAAGCCGCCGATGCTCTCGGCACTGCCCAGAAAAAGGATGCCGCCGGGCTTCAGGCTGTAATGGAACAGCGGCACCAGCTTCTTTTGCAGTGCCGGACCCAGATAGATCAGCAGGTTCCGGCAGGTGAGCATGTCCAGCCGGGTAAACGGCGGGTCCATCGCGACATTGTGCGGCGCGAATACCACCATCTGGCGGATCTCCTGGCTGACCCGGTACTTGCCGCCATCCTCCCTGAAGAAGCGGGCCAGGCGCTCCGCCGACACATCGCCGGCAATGCTTGGCGGATAGAGCCCCTGGCGGGCCCGGGCAATGGCATCGGGGTCGAGGTCGGTGGCGAAAATGTGAACTTCGACCCGTTCCTTCGGCTTGATCCGGTCGATGGATTCCTGGAAGGCGATGGCCAGCGAGTAAGCCTCCTCGCCGCTGGAGCAGCCGGCGACCCAGGCGCGCAGCACATTGCCGGGCGGGTTTGCGCGGATCATCGCGGGCAGCACGTTTTCCTGCAGCCAGGCCCAGGCGGCCGGGTCACGGAAAAACTGGGTGACGCCGATCAACAGCTCCTTGAACAGCAGATCGATTTCCTGAGGGTTGGACTGCAGGAAAATTGCGTAGTCGGCAATGCCGGCAAGCTGATGGATGGCGATGCGACGCTCGATCCGCCGATAGAGGGTGCTCCGCTTGTAAAGGGAAAAGTCATGCCCGGTTTGCGCGCGCAACAGGATGCAGACTTTCTCGAAGGCGGAATTCCCGGCCGGGCTGTCCGGTGCGACCGGCACCTCGGCAAGCAGCGGATGGTGCCTTTTACGGGCACCGATCAAGCCGGGCATTTCGCCGGCCGGCGCGACGATATCGGCGAGCCCGGCAGCGATCGCGCTGCGCGGCATGGCATCGAACTTGGCGGTTTCCGGCGTCTGCACCAGGGCCAGGCCGCCGCGCTTGCGGATCGCCGCGAGGCCGGCCGTTCCATCCGAACCCATGCCGGAAAGGATGACGCCGATCGCCTGTTCGCGACGGTCTTCGGCCAGGCTGGTGAAAAAGGTGTCGATCGGCAGGTGCAGCCCGTGGCGGGTCGTCATCTCGAGCAGGTAAAGCGACCCGTGCAGGATCGAAATGTCCTTGTCGGGCGGAATGACATAGACGCAATCCGGCTTGATCCGCATCCGGTTTGCCGCCTGCTTCACGGCCATCGTCGTGGCACGCTGCAGCAGTTCCGGGAGCATGCCGGGGCGCTTGGGGTCGAGGTGCTGGATGACGACAAAGGCCATGCCGCTGTCTGCCGGGACGCCCGCGAGCAATTGTTCCAGCGCTTCCAGCCCGCCGGCCGACGCCCCGATGCCGACGATCGGGAACGCCATGTCGCGCGTTGCGGCTTCGGCGTCAGCGAAAACCGTGGCGGAAGGCACGTGGCCTGCTCCGGGCGTCATTTGCGGTTCACACGCCCCAGGTTACCGGTTCGCGTTCCTGCAGCGAGCGTTCGAGCATCTCGAGCAGCGGCAGGGCGCGCTGGGACAGGTTGATCTTGCGGTCGACCCCGGTTTCCGCGTCATTTTCGTCGGCCGGTTGCCCGGCCTGCCTGGCCTTGTCGGCCGCAATGGCCGTTCGCAGCGCGGCGATCGCATCGGGCAATTGCTCGACAGTTACGATGCCGCGCCCCTCTTCCGGGTTCTTGCCGAGCAGCGGCAATATCTCCTTGCCGTTCCTTTCGAACATGACGAGGTTGCCGCTGGCGGCCGATTTGAAGGTGACAAGCATGACAGGGCTATCCCTTTCGCCTGTTGATGACTGGGCAGGCCGGGTCGATCAGGACGGATGCGGCGCGACTGTCCATGACGACCATGCGGCACTCATGCCCGGTTTCGTCAAGAACCGCCAGGATTGTTACCGTGATTTCCGGGCGCTGCTCGTTTGCCGACAGCGTGCATTCGCAGGCCGTTTTACGCTTCGCATTGAGCATTTCGTCAAAAAATCGATTGAAGGTGTCGAGGGAGTCGGCACTGACAAAAGCGGCGAAGCGAAACCGGGCTCTCTGTGAACCCTTGATGCCGAGAAGGATGGCACCAGCGAGATTGGTGTCGAGAATGACGCCCAGCGGATCGAGGGTGAAGTAAGCCACCGGCGCGAAATCGTAGATGTCCGCATAGCGTGCGCGCAAGGCATCCGCTTCATCGTAGGCGTGGCGGAGTTCCTCGTTGTGCATTTCAAGCTCGATCTGGTGAACCTGCAATTCATGCACCAGTTGCGCCTTCTCCCATGCCGTTGTCGGCACCCTGACATCCGTTTGCAGCAAGCGGGCCTCGGCGCGCTTGCGCAGGGTCGCCGGGTTGGGGCGCGGGCGGTCGATCGCTCGCAGCGAAGGATGCATCAGGAAAATCCGGTCATATTCGGCTTTCACCGTGGCGTAGCATTCGCAGCTCCGGGCTTCGAGGCCGGGACGGTCGAGGGCGGTGATGTGGCCGCGGCTGTATTCGATCAAGCCGGCCGCCTGTAGTTTCCCGGCCGCCTCGGTCACGGCTTCGCGGCGCACGCCGAGCATGTTGGCGATCAGTTCCTGCGTCATGTCGAGCTGATTGCCGGGGAGCCGGTCAAGACTGAGCAGAAGCCAGCGGCACAACTGCTGATCGACCGTGTGGTGACGGTTGCAGACGATGCTCTGGGCCATTTGCGTCATCAGGGCCTGGGTGAAGCGCAGCGCAAGATGCTGAAATTCGCCCCCCTGATCCAGTTCCCAGCGGATCACCTCGACCCGGGCCCGGTAGGCGGCGCCGGCACTCTGCACGACGACCCGGTGGGTGGTCGTGTCGCCCCCCAGTACCAGCGGGATACCGACCAGGCCATCGTTGCCGATGATCGCCAATTCAGCGGTGGCGCCCTTGCTGGTGGTGAAGATCAGTGAAGCCAGGCAGGTAATCGGAAAATAAATGTGGTTCAAGCTGTCGCCGGACTCGTGCAGAACCTGCCCGAGCTCAAGCTGAACCAGTTCGAGGTCGTCATGGATCCGCTCGTATTCGTTGGCGGGAAGCGCTCCCAGGATGCGGTTCTGCTTCGGGTTGCAAGTCAATGTGGATGGCATTCATTCCCTCGTGTTGGACATACGGGTTCGTTTACCAGCATACAAGAATTGCCGGCGAAG
>DATIUN010000320.1:0-7481 GCA_035466795.1 Azonexus sp.
TGAACTGGTGAGCTTCCAGAACGAGGCGCCCGATGCCAGGGAAAGCTACACGCTCGACCTGACGCAGCTCCTCGGCAGCGACCTGCCGACCGGCATTCCGCTCTATCTCAACCAGCGCTCGGTCGCCCACAAGCTTGCCCAGCGCACCAAGCTTCTCGAAGCCGGCGAATCGCCGGAGTCGCTGAAACTCGGACGCACGCTTTCAGCTGCCGCCGCCATCCGCCTGGTCAAGGATCTCGAGCAACACCTCTACCACCGCAAAAAACGTACTTCGAATGAAAAGGGCGAGATCGATCTGGTCTTCGGCGCGGAAAATGCCTACGCGGTGCTGAACAACCGGTTGCTCAATCCACCGGCCGGCCTGGGCGATAGCGGGGGCGCGGTCAACTACCAGCGAATGGCAATTTTCGGGCGCGACCAGGTATCAGAATTGCCGACCAGCAAGAAACGACTGAAGGTCGACAGCGAGCCGTGGACACTCTTCAACGGCCACGCCACGCGTGCGCCGATGGCCGGCGCGTCCCGCCTGCTGTCGCCCTGTCTCGTCGCCGCGCATTTCGGTGGCAAATCACGGCTCGGCATCATGACTAGCCTGCAATGCGCTGCCGACGGCGCGCTAGCGGCGCAATTGTCATGGTATGACGAGGACGTCGAGGCCGGCAATCTCAAGCGCTTTGCCCCGAAAGGCACCAAGCTGGTCCGCGTGCCGGCATTCCTGCTCAGGCATGGCGAAGGTCAATCGCTGATCGTTCCCGCCGATGCCGGCGTACGGCTCGGCATCGCCCTTGAAGTCACCGACCTGTCGGTCGAGGAACTGATACCAACCGAAGTCGTGGAACGTGGTACCG
Source organism: Azonexus sp. (assembly GCA_035466795.1). GTDB lineage: Bacteria > Pseudomonadota > Gammaproteobacteria > Burkholderiales > Rhodocyclaceae > Azonexus. The sequence goes on from DATIUN010000320.1 coordinate 849, forward strand.
ACTTCGTTCTCCTCGCCTGCACGATCAAGCAGTAAAACGTCGTCATTCGAATTCGACGATGACCTGATCCACCGACAGGCTTTCACCGGCGGCCGCAGAGACCTTCCTGACCTTGCAGTCCTGGTCGGCCTTGAGGATGTTTTCCATCTTCATGGCTTCGATGACCGCCAGTTTCTCGCCGGCCTTGACCTCCTGACCGACCTTGACCGCCACTTCGCGCAGCAGGCCGGGCATCGGCGAGAGCAGGAATTTCGACAGGTCAGGCGCCGGCTTCTCGGGCATCAGGGACAGCAGTTCGGCGGCGCGGGCGCTCATCACCATGAAATCGGCGCGGGTTCCCCAGTGGAACAGCGAGTATTTCGTCTTGTGGCGCTCGACTTGCAGCGTGAATTCCTCGCCGTTGCAGGTGCCGTTGAAGAGCGACTGACCGAGTTTCCAGTCGGACAGGATCTCGTAGTTCTCGCCCTTGTACTCGATGTGATAGCCGCCGGGCACCGGACGGGCGATGACCGAATGCTGCTCGTTGCCGCCCGGGTTCAGACGAACCACGCACCACTTGTCGCCGACAATGCGCTCATGGCCCTGCAGCTGGCCGGACACTGAGGCGCCGCGGTCGGTGTAGGCACGATAGACGTAGGCGGCGACGGAAACCAGCAGCGCCGGATCATCGTGCGGCACCATCGAGGCGTCGAAGCCCTTCGGGTATTCCTCGGCGATGAAGCCGGTATTGAAGTTGCCGGACTGGAAGCGCGGGTGCTGCATCAGCGCAGCCTGGAACGGGATATTCGACGAAATGCCGCGGATGACGAAGGCGTTCAGCGCGTCGCGCATGCGGGAGATTGCCTGCTCGCGGGTGGCGCCGTGCACGATCAGCTTGGCGATCATGGAGTCGTAGAACATCGAGATTTCGCCGCCGTCGTAAACGCCGGTATCGACCCGGACCTGGCCGGGGATTTCCTCGGGTGGCAGGAACTTGACCAGACGACCGGTGGACGGCAGGAAGCCGCGGAACGGGTCTTCGGCATTGATCCGGCACTCCATGGCCCAGCCGTTGAGCTGGACCTGTTCCTGCGTCAGCGGCAGCTTTTCGCCATAGGCGACGCGAATCATCAGCTCGACCAGGTCGACGCCGGTGATCAGTTCGGTGACCGGGTGTTCCACCTGCAGGCGGGTATTCATTTCCAGGAAGTAGAAGCTCTTGTCGGCACCGACGACGAACTCGACCGTCCCGGCCGATTCGTACTGCACGGCACGGGCCAGGGCGACAGCCTGCTCGCCCATCGCCTTGCGCATGGCCGGATCGACGAAGGGCGACGGCGCCTCTTCGATGACCTTCTGGTGACGGCGCTGGATCGAGCAGTCACGCTCGTTCAGGTAGACGTAGTTGCCGAAGGAATCGCCGAGCACCTGAATTTCGATGTGGCGCGGTTCCAGCACGTATTTTTCGATGAAGACACGGTCGTCGCCGAAGGCGTTCTTGGCCTCGCTGACGCAGGACGAGAAGCCTTCATGCGCCTCCTTGTCGTTGAAGGCGACGCGCAGGCCCTTGCCGCCGCCGCCAGCCGAGGCCTTGATCATCACCGGATAGCCGATGCCCTGGGCGATCTTGACCGCTTCGTCCGGGCCGGAAATGGCTTCGTTGTAACCCGGGATGGTATTGACCCTGGCTTCGAGCGCCAGCTTCTTGGATTCGATCTTGTCGCCCATCTTGCCGACCGAGTAATGCTTCGGGCCGATGAACTTGATGCCTTCTTCCAGACGGCGCGAGAACTCGGCGTTCTCCGACAGGAAGCCGTAGCCCGGATGGACGGCCTGGGCGCCGGTCTGCTTGCAGGCAGCGATGATCTTGTCCATGACCAGATAGGACTCTTTCGAGGCAGCCGGGCCGATGCAGACGGCTTCGTCGGCCAGGTCGACGTGCAGCGCATCCTTGTCGGCTTCGGAATAGACGGCGACGGTCTTGATGCCCATCTTGCGGGCGGTCTTGATGACGCGGCAGGCGATTTCTCCCCGGTTCGCGATCAGGATCTTGTTAAACATGGTGCTTTGCCTCCGGGGAGAAATCGCCTGAGCACGCTTTGCGTGCAAGGCAATTTGGCTGCGCTGCTGCGCCGCTGTGCGGCTGGTCGCCGCGGTTTGCGATCAGAGTTTTAGTAAACATGTATAGCCCTCAATTCAGTATGTCTGAGCTAGTCAGAGGGGGATGTTGCCGTGCTTGCGCCAGGGATTTTCGAGTTTTTTATCGCGCAGCATGGCCAGCGAGCGGGCGATCCGCTTGCGCGTGTTGTGCGGCATGATGACGTCGTCGATGAAGCCGCGGGCACCGGCCACGAACGGGTTGGCGAATTTGGCCTTGTACTCGGCTTCGCGCTCGGCCAGCTTGGCGGTATCGCTCTTTTCTTCGCGGAAGATGATCTCGACAGCGCCCTTCGGGCCCATGACCGCGATTTCGGCAGACGGCCAGGCGAAATTGACGTCGCCGCGCAGGTGCTTGGACGACATCACGTCGTAGGCGCCACCGTAGGCCTTGCGGGTAATGATGGTGACTTTAGGCACGGTACATTCGGCATAGGCGTAGAGCAGCTTGGCGCCGTGCTTGATGATGCCGCCGTATTCCTGTGCGGTACCTGGCATGAAGCCCGGCACATCGACGAAGGTAACCACCGGAATGTTGAAGGCATCGCAGAAGCGGACGAAACGGGCGGCCTTGATCGAGGACTTGATGTCCAGGCAGCCAGCCAGCACCAGCGGCTGGTTGGCGACGATGCCGACCGGATGGCCATCCATGCGGCCAAAACCGATGATGATGTTCCTGGCGTAGTCGGCCTGCAGTTCGAAGAAGTCGTTGTCGTCGACCACCTTGATCAGCAGTTCCTTCATGTCATAGGCCTTGTTGGCGCTGTCCGGGACCAGGGTATCGAGCGAGTAATCAATGCGGTCGGCAGGATCGTTGGTCTGCATGACCGGCGGCTTTTCCTTGTTGCTGGCCGGCAGGAAGTTCATGAAGCGGCGCAGCATGGCCAGCGCTTCGACGTCGTTCTCGAAAGCCAGGTCGGCGACACCGGACTTGCTGGTGTGCGTGACTGCGCCGCCCAGTTCCTCGGCGGTGACTTCCTCATGTGTAACGGTCCTGACAACTTCCGGACCGGTCACGAACATGTAGGACGAGTCCTTGACCATGAAGATGAAATCGGTCATCGACGGCGAGTAGACCGCACCACCCGCGCACGGCCCCATGATCATCGAAATCTGCGGCACGACACCGGAGGCCATCACGTTGCGCTGGAAGACGTCGGCGTAGCCACCAAGTGAGGCGACGCCTTCCTGGATGCGCGCGCCGCCCGAGTCGTTGATGCCGATCACCGGCGCCCCGACCTTGATCGCATGGTCCATGACCTTGCAGATCTTCTCGGCATGGGTTTCGGACAGCGAGCCGCCGAACACAGTGAAATCCTGCGAAAAGACGAATACCAGGCGGCCGTTGATGGTGCCGTAACCGATGACGACCCCGTCGCCGGGAATCTTCTCGGCCTGATCCATGCCGAAATCGGTACAGCGATGTTCCTTGAACATGTCCCATTCCTCGAAGGAATTCGGATCGAACAACAACTCGATGCGTTCGCGGGCGGTCAATTTGCCCTTGGCATGCTGGCTGTCGATTCGCTTCTGACCACCGCCGAGGCGGGCCATTTCACGCTTTTTTTCGAGCTGGCGGATGATGTCGTGCATGGAAAACTCCCTGGATAAAGCGGGTAGGTTGATTCAATGTTTCAGAAAATCGAGCAGCGCATGGGCTGCGGCGGCCGGGGTCGTGCGGCCCTGCTCGACCGACTGGATAAGGCCAGGCAGATTTGCCCGCACCTGCGGGTGATGACGGAAATGCTGGCGCAGGCCGGAGTCGATCAGTTGCCACATCCAGCTCAATGACTGGTGCTGGCGCCGGGCAGCAAACTCGCCGGTCGGGGTAAGCGCGGCGCGGTACTGCTCGATCGCTTCCCAGAAATCGGCAATCCCCTCCTTGTGGAGCGCACTGGCAGTCAACACCGGCGGCGCCCAATTGGGTGACGCTGGGCGCAACATGTGCAGCGCATTGCGCCACTGGGCGCGGGCCACTGCCGTCGCCTGCAGGTCAATATCCGCCTTGTTGATGACCACCAGATCGGCAATCTCGACGATGCCCTTCTTGATCGCCTGGAGGTCGTCACCGGCATTCGGCAACTGCAGCAGACAGAAGATGTCGACCATACCGGCGACCGTCGTTTCAGACTGCCCGACACCGACCGTCTCGACGATGATCACATCGAAGCCGGCCGCTTCGCAGAGCAGCATCGCCTCGCGCGTCTTTTCGGCGACACCGCCAAGCGAACCGGCTGACGGACTCGGGCGGATGAAGGCTTCCGCGCGCTGGCAAAGCTGCTCCATGCGCGTCTTGTCGCCGAGGATGGAACCCCCGGAAACCGACGATGACGGGTCGACAGCAAGGACGGCCAGTTTCTTGCCGCGCTCGATCAGCCAGACCCCGAGCGCCTCGATGAAGGTGGACTTGCCCGCCCCCGGCACACCAGAGATGCCGACGCGGATCGCCCTGCCGGTTTCCGGCAGCAGCGCATTCAGCACCAGCCTGGCGCGCTGCTGGTGATCGGCGCGGGTCGACTCGATCAGCGTAATCGCCTTGGCGAGAGCGCGCCGCTGCCCGGCGAGTACGCCGTCGACCAGCGTCTGGTCCGCTGGCGTCATCGGAATCGCCAAGGAGGACGCATCGCTCAGATTCACGCCGGAATCAGCCACGCACCTTGCGGATTTCTTCAAGCACCTTCCTGGCCGAATCCTCGATCCGGGTGCCCGGCCCGAAGATCGCCCGAGCTCCAGCGTTGTAGAGGTAATCGTAGTCCTGAGCGGGAATCACCCCACCGGCGAAGACGATGATGTCATCGGCGCCCTGCGCCTGCAGCGACTTGACCAGTTCCGGCAGCAGGGTCTTGTGGCCGGCCGCCAGCGACGACACGCCGATCGCATGCACGTCGTTCTCGATGGCCTGACGGGCGGCTTCCTCCGGCGTCTGGAACAGCGGCCCCATGTCGATGTCGAAACCGAGGTCGGCAAAGGCGGTAGCAACCACCTTGGCACCCCGGTCATGACCGTCCTGACCCAGCTTGGCGATCATGATGCGCGGTCGCCGGCCTTCTTCATCGGCGAACCTGGCAATATCGGCCTTGATGGCTTCCCAGCTTTCCTGACCTTCCACAACGCCTCCGTACACACCTGAAATCGTCTGGTTGTTGGCGCGGAAACGTCCGAAGACCTTTTCCAGCGCGTCGGATACTTCGCCGACGGTGGCGCGCAGGCGCATGGCCTTGACGGTCAGATCGAGCAGATTGCCGTTGCCGGACTCGGCGGCTACGGTCAACGCCTCCAGAGCGGCCAAAACCGCAGCCGTATCGCGACTGGCGCGAATGTTCTTGAGACGGGCAATTTGTGAATCGCGCACGGCATGGTTGTCGATATCGAGGATGTCGATCGCGTCCTGCTTGGCCAGCTTGTACTTGTTGACGCCGACGATGACGTCCTTGCCCGAGTCGATGCGCGCCTGCTTGTCGGCGGCGCAGGTTTCGATCTGCATCTTGGCCCAGCCGGATTCGACGGCCTTGGTCATACCGCCCATCGCCTCGATTTCCTCGATGATGCCCCAGGCCTTGTCGGCCATGTCCTGGGTCAGCTTTTCCATCATGTAGGAACCGGCCCACGGATCGACGACATTGGTGATGTGGGTCTCTTCCTGAATGATCAACTGGGTGTTGCGGGCGACACGTGACGAGAATTCAGTCGGGAGCGCGATGGCTTCGTCGAGTGCATTGGTGTGCAACGACTGGGTGCCGCCAAAAACCGCCGCCATCGCTTCGATGGTGGTACGCACGACGTTGTTGTAAGGATCCTGTTCGGTCAGCGACCAGCCGGAGGTCTGGCTGTGCGTGCGCAGCATCATCGACTTCGGGCTCTTGGCGTTGAACTTGGTCATGATGCGGTGCCACAACATGCGGGCGGCACGCATCTTGGCGATTTCGAGATAGAAGTTCATCCCGACCGCCCAGAAGAAGGACAGGCGGCCGGCGAAGGTATCGACGTCCATGCCGGAAGCGACGCCGGTGCGCACATATTCCATGCCGTCGGCCAGCGTAAAGGCGAGTTCGATGGCCTGGTTGGCGCCGGCTTCCTGGATGTGGTAACCGGAAATCGAAATGGAGTTGAACTTCGGCATGTGCTGCGCGGTGTAGCCGAAGATATCGGCGATGATCTTCATCGACGGCTTGGGCGGATAGATATAGGTATTCCGCACCATGAATTCCTTGAGGATGTCGTTCTGGATCGTGCCCGACAACTTGTCCTGCGAGACGCCCTGCTCCTCGGCGGCGACGATGTAGCCGGCGAGGATCGGCAGTACGGCGCCATTCATCGTCATCGACACCGACACCTTGTCGAGCGGAATGCTGTCGAAGAGGATCTTCATGTCCTCGACGGAATCGATCGCCACGCCCGCCTTGCCGACGTCGCCCACGACCCTCGGATGATCGGAATCGTAGCCGCGATGGGTGGCGAGATCGAAGGCCACCGACAGGCCCATCTGGCCGGCCGCGA
>DATIUN010000321.1:0-4563 GCA_035466795.1 Azonexus sp.
ACCAGGGTCGGCAGGATGGAATAGAGCGTGTAGGAAATCAGGCTGGAAATCGACCGCGTGCCGCGCTCGACGTCGCGCGACATGCCGCCGGTCTGCCGTTCGAGATGAAAGCGCAGGCTCAGTGCATGGAGGTGCCGGAAAACCTCGAGCGCCACCTGGCGCACAGCGCGCTGAGTGACGCGGGCGAAGAGAAATTCGCGGAGTTCGGTGAATAGCGAGGTCGAGAAACGGAGTACGCCATAGAGAATGAGCAGCAGCGCAGGCAGGGCCAGTGCCTGATCGGCGACCGAAAACCCGTCGATCATGTTCTTGAAAACTACCGGGACGCTGACGCTGGCGACCTTGGCAGCGAACAGGCAGCCCAGCGCAGCCAGCACGCGCAGGCGGTAGGCCCAAAGGTAGGGAAACAGCAGGCGCAGCGTCGGCCACACGTGAATTTCCGCCAACGGCTGGCCGGCCGGGGCTTTGGAGATGGAGCCTGCATGACGCATGTCGGGGTTCGCCTTGATTGTGTTTTCGCCAGTATATGAAAACTTGACCGATTCCGCGAAAATCAGGCTTTATTTGAAATCGGGCAAATCATGAGCGTCGACCGCGTCAGTCTCCCGCAAAAGCAACCGGCCTTGCGTACGATGCCGATGCCGGCGGATCTCAACCAGAATGGCGATGTCTTCGGCGGCTGGGTCATGGCCCAGGTCGACGTGGCCGGCGCGATCCCCGCCATGCATCGTGCCGGGGGCCGCGTCGCAACCGTTTCGGTCAATTCCTTCCAGTTCAAGCAGGCGATTTCGGTCGGCGACGTGGTCAGCCTCTATGCCGAAGTCGTGCATGTCGGGCACACCTCGATTACCGTCAATGTCGAGGTTTATGCCGAACGGAATTACATCAACCCGGTCACAGTAAAAGTGACGGAAGCGCAACTAACTTACGTGGCCATCGATGGAAACGGGAAAAAACGTTTCGTTCCACCAGAAAATACGTAAAATCAGTTGGGTGCGAAACTGTATTCAGGTGAAATATGAGAATTAATAAGACAACCCTTCGCGTCCTCCCGGCGCTCCTTGCCACCGCGTTCTCCGGCGCGGCTTCAGCCGCCGCCTTCCAGCTCTGGGAGCAGAACGCCAGCGGTCTCGGCACGGCCTATGCCGGTTCTGCCGCCGTGGCCGACAACGCCAGCACCATTTTCTTCAACCCGGCCGGCATGACGCAGATGCCCGGCATCCAGCTCTCGGCCGGCGTCACCGGGGTTGGGCCGAGCTTCGAGTTCAGCAACGACGGCTCGAGCGGCGTGCTCGGGACAGGCGGCAACGGCGGCAACGCCGGTAGCTGGGCAGCGGTACCCAACGCGTATTTCTCGTGGCAAGTGGCGCCCGACTGGTTCGTCGGCCTCGGCATCTCCTCGCCCTTCGGGCTGAAGACCGAATACGACAGCAACAACTGGATCGGCAGTTACCAGGCGATCAAGTCCGAGATCACCACCGTCAACTACAACCCGTCGCTGGCCTGGAAGGTCAATGACAAGGTGTCGCTCGGCCTCGGCTTCAGTTATCAGACCATCGACGCCGAAATGACTTCGGCGGTTCCGGGGCCGCTCAGCTCATCACAACTTAAGGGCGACGACGCTTCCTGGGGCTGGAACGCGGGGGCGCTATTTACGCTGTCGCCGGCAATGCGCGTCGGCATTTCGTATCGCTCGGCGGTCGACTACACGCTGGAAGGAAATGCCAACACGGCGCTGACGTCGACACCGATCAAGGCCGACGTCAAGTTGCCGGATATCGCCATCCTGTCGGTCTGGCAGCAGGTTTCCGATCGCTGGGAGGCGATGGGCGATCTATCCTATACCAACTGGAGCACGCTGCAGAACCTCAATGTGGTCAGCAGCAACACTGGAGTGCAGATCGGCAGCGAGCACTTCGGCTACAAGGATGCCTGGCGCATCGCCTGGGGCGCTGCCTACAAGGCGACGGATGCGTGGAAGGTGAAGTTCGGCATCGCTTACGACAAGACCCCGACTACCAACAACGACCGTTCGGCGCGCGTGCCCGACAACGACCGCATCTGGTTCTCGTTCGGCGGACAGTGGAATGGTGGAGCCTACGGGAAGATCGACGCCGGCTATGCGTACCTGTATCTGAAGGATGCCGACATCAACCAGACCAAGGTGTTTGCGCCCGGAGTCACCAGCACCCTGCGCGGCTCCTACAGCGACAGCGCCCATCTGCTCGGCGTGCAGTACTCGAACGGCTTCTAGGTTTTTTCGTCAGCCGCCAAGCGCCTTACGAATCCGCTTGGCGAAGACCGTCATTTCCTTGGCGGCCTGAATGTCGCCCTTGGTTTCGGCGACGGTGATGCCGTTCTCGTAGGCGGCGAGTGCTCCTGCATGGTCGCCGGCTTCGGCCAGCGCCTTGCCGAGGGCCTTCCAGGCCGCCGAATATTGCTTGTCGCGGTCGACCGCGTCCTGGAAGCATTTTCCGGCCCGCGCCGGGTCGCCCGCCTTGAGGTATTCGTTGCCGAGCGAGAAGCGGAGCAGGGCGCCATCGCGCGGGCCGCCGAGCATTTTTTCCAGTGATTCGATGCGTGGATTCATAGGCTACCAAGGCTAGAATAAGACATTGCAATTCGGATACAGGAAGCTAATCATGGCCAAGACCATCATTGCCACGCACAACGCCCCGTCCGCCATCGGCACCTATTCGCAAGCCGTGCGCGTTGGCGACACTGTTTACATGTCCGGGCAAATCGGCCTCGATCCGGCCACCATGCAGATGGTAGACGGGATCGACGCGCAAATCGTTCGCGTTTTTGAAAATCTCAAGGCGGTGGCCGAAGCAGCAGGCGGCTCACTGGCTGATGTCGTCAAGCTCAACGTCTTCCTGACCGATCTCGCCAATTTCGCGCGGGTCAACGAGACGATGGCCACGTTTTTCAGCGCGCCCTTTCCGGCGCGCGCCGCCGTCGGCGTCAAGGAACTGCCGCGCGGCGCGCTGGTCGAGGCTGACGCGGTGATGTATGTCGGGCAATAAGCGGCTGATGAGCGGCTGATGAGCGCCGCCGGGGAACCGGCCCCCGCTTCCGCGCAGGCTTCGTCAGACATTCGCGCGTCCGAGGCGTTGCGCAGGAAGCTCGCCAAGATCGGCCTCCACCGCGAAGCCGATCTGCTCGTGCACCTGCCGCTGCGCTACGAGGACGAAACCCGCATCACGCCGGTGGCCAGTGCGCCGTGGGGAGAACCGGTACAGGTCGAAGTGGTGGTCAGCAGTTGCGAGGTGCAGTTCCGGCCGCGCCGGCAGATGGTCGTCCGCGCGCTGGACGCGAGCGGCGAAATGACCATGCGCTTTTTCAGCTTCTACCCCAGTCACAAAGCGGCTCTGAGTGAAGGCTCGCGGGTCCGTGCCTTCGGCGAAATCCGCGGCGGCTTCTTCGGCGCCGAGATGGTGCACCCGCGCTTCCACAAGGTCGCCGACGATGAGCCTCTGCCGTCGGAATTGACCCCGATTTACCCGTCGACCGCAGGCGTCGCCAATTCGGCGCTGCAGAAGCTGATCGGCAAGGCGCTGGAGACGGCCGAACTTGCCGACACCCTGCCCGACGACCTGCGCCAGCAACTCAAGCTGCCCGGCCTCGCCCGCAGCCTGCGCTTCCTGCACACGCCGCCGCCGGGCACCGATCTCGACACGCTGCACGCCCGCAATCATCCGGCATGGCGGCGCGTGAAATTCGACGAGGTGCTGGCCCAGCAACTGTCGCTGCGTCGCGCCTACCTGGCCCGCCGCGAGCAGGGCGCGCCGGTTCTGGTCGCGCAGGACGACCTCGGCGCACGCCTTTTGGATCGCCTGCCGTTCGGCCTGACCGGCGCCCAGCTGCGGGCGATGGCCGAAATTGCCGGTGACCTCGCCCAGCCTTACCCGATGCAGCGCCTGCTGCAGGGGGACGTCGGTGCCGGCAAGACCATCGTTGCGGCGCTCGCTGCCTGTCAGGCCATCTCGGCAGGATGGCAGGCCGCCTTCATGGCGCCAACCGAAATCCTCGCCGAGCAGCATTACCTCAAGCTCAGGGACTGGCTGGAACCGCTCGGCGTCCGCGTCGCCTGGCTCTCGGGCAGCCTGAAAAGCAAAGCCAGGCGCGAGCAGCTGGCGGCGACGGCAGACGACGCGCAACTGGTCGTCGGTACCCACGCACTGATCCAGGAGGGCGTCGATTTCGCCAAGCTCGGGCTGGCCATCGTCGACGAACAGCACCGCTTCGGCGTCGCCCAGCGCCTCGCGCTGCGCAAGAAAGGCAGCAATCCGCACCAGCTGATGATGTCGGCGACGCCGATTCCGCGCACGCTGGCCATGAGCTACTACGCCGACCTCGATGTCACCGTGCTCGATGAGCTGCCGCCCGGCCGCACGCCGATCAAGACGCGGCTGGTCGCCGACAGCCGGCGCCAGAATGTGGTTGGCTTCGTCAAGAAATACGTCGAGGAAGGCCGCCAAGCCTACTGGGTCTGCCCGTTGATCGAGGAATCCGAGGCGCTGCAACTGCAGACGGCGCAGGAAACCTGGGAGGCGCTTTCGG
>DATIUN010000322.1:0-5631 GCA_035466795.1 Azonexus sp.
GACCCGCAGTTTTGTATCGACAACCACTTGAAACACGCAAGGTTGCCGGGGGCGGCCGGCAAGGTCGAATTGCAGGAATTCGTGTCCGGCCGTGCCTCCGAGTCCCTCGATCAGGAGCGGCCGCTGTGGGAGTTTCACCTCGTGGATACCGCGCTTGGGGGACAGGCGCTGGTCATGCGCATACACCATTGCATCGCCGACGGCATCGCACTCGTCGGCGTCATCATGTCGATGACCGAGGGATTGCCGGGCGGAACCGTTCACCGGACGCGGCCGGCGGCCCGGCGCGGGGAGGCGGCGGATGAAGGCGACAGCTTCTGGGACATGCTCTGGCGACCGATGGCAGAGGCCCTGCAGAACCCGGTCCGGACGTCGACCAATCTCATCGGCAAATCCGTCGACATGCTTTCGCATCCGACGCAGATTGCCCATTTCGTGCGCCTCGGCAGCGATATTGCCCTGGAAATCGCCAAGTTGGCGTTCATGGCCAATGACAGTGCGACGCGCTTCAAGGGAACACCCGGCCTGCACAAGCACTTCGCCTGGTCGGAGCGGCTGGCGCTTCCCGAGATCAAGGCGATGGGGAAGGTTTTCGGCTGTTCGGTCAACGACCTTTTGCTCTCGGCCGTGGCCGGCGCCTTGCGCGGCTATCTGGTTGGCAAGGGGGATGCGGTGGACGGGGTCGAGGTCCGCGCCATGGTCCCGGTCAACTTGCGGCAGCCGGAGGATGAGGGAAAGCTGGGCAACCGCTTCGGTCTGGTGGCGCTGGTGTTGCCGGTCGGCATCGAAAATCCGCTGACCCGTCTGTACGAGACGCGGGCGCGGATGGAAAGCCTGAAGAATTCCTATCAGGCGGCACTGACCCTGACCGTCCTCGGGGCGGTGGGGATAACGCCCAAACTTGTCCAGCAGCAGGTGCTCGATCTTCTGGCCAGCAAGGCGACGGCGGTGATGACCAATGTGCCGGGCCCGACGAACCCTCTTTATCTGGCTGGCGCCAGGCTGACGCAGCCGTTGTTCTGGGTACCGCAGTCGGGCGACATCGGCATTGGCGTATCGATACTTTCCTACGATGGTGGCGTGCAGATCGGCCTGATGACCGACGATAACCTCGTCGCCGATCCGGAATTGATCGTCCGGGGTTTTGCCCGTGAATTCGAACGGCTGCTCATGCTCGTTCTGATGGAGCCGTGGGACCGGCTTGGCGACCCTGAAGCGGTCGAGGCGGGGCTGGAAGGCGAAGCCGCCCGGGCACGCTGACCGTGGTTCCGTGAAACCACGGGAGCGGTTGGGGCGCCGTGATGCTTAGTCCATCTCTTGCTTGGCCAGTTCGACGTCCAGTTTTTCCATCGCATCCGCAGGCTTGCATGCGATGGCTTCCGCGTAGAGCTTCTCGGCATCCTTGAGGCGCGAACGCCCGAACAGCATGATGAGTCCGTCCGCGTATTCGGTGTGGGCAATGGCTGATTCCGGGTTCAGTTCGAGCGCGGTGCGGAAATGCTTCTCGCCGGCCTCTTTCTTGGCACCGTAGGTCAGGCCGCCAACCATGCTGCCAACCTTGTCGATGATTTCCGAATGCCAGGTGCCGAGTGCGATATGCGCGTCGGCGTGCTTGGGCTGGAGTTTCAGCGCCTGGTCGAGACTGTTCTTGACCTTGCCGCCCAAACCCTGCGCCAGAGCCTTGCCAACCGAGATGCCCTGACTGTAGCGACCCAGGGCGTAGGCGTGGATGTACCAGGCATTGGCGTTCTTCGGCTCGGCCTTCTGCAGTGCGACGCAGCGTTCGGCGATGTCTTCGAAAAGCCTGAGCCGCGCTTCCTCGTCTTCCTCCAGGTGGTTGGCATAGATCATTGCCGCCTTGTTGGCTGCGTTGATGCCCGATGGACCGGCCTGCAGACCGATCTCGACCGCCTTGGCGAAATCGCCGGCGTGGTAGGCACGCCAGGCATCCTGCGCCGCGTCGTCCGCGGGGAACGGCTCACAGTCACCACGATGCAGGCGCTCCCAGTTTTTCTTGAGGGCCGCGCCGGCATAAGCAAAGGCCTTGTCGGCATGCGGAAATTTCTTCCAGGTGGATTTTCCCATTTGGATCTCCTTCAGTTGTTATCGACGTACGCCGCCGAAAGTTTCTCCAGCAGACTGCGCGCTTCGCCTTGCAGGTAAGGGGCGGTGAGCGACATCACCTGATAGACGCCGCGCCCGATATCGGGATCGCCGCGTGGACGGCTGGCGTGCTCGAAAGATAGCCAGAACGTGGCGACGACGGTCATGTTGGTCGCCAGCGCGCGAATTTCGCCGGGTGTTGCGGTCAACACGCCGGAAGCAGCCAATCCCTGGCAGACTTTGACGGCGGTTGCTTCCTTTTGCGCCAGGATGCGCTGGAAATGCGTCTCGACCAGCCGGTTGCGGGTCAGCAGGTCGTTGATGTCACGGTAGAAAAAACGGAAGCGCCAGATCGTCTCGAACAGCAGGTGCAGAAACAGCCAGATGTCCTCGGTCCCGAGCAAACGGGAGGACGGTGTCGCGAACAGCCCCTCGATCTCTTTCTCGTAATCGCCGAACAGCGCGTCGACGATCTCGTCCTTGTTGTGAAAGTGATAGTAGAGATTGCCCGGGCTGATGTCCATTTCGTCGGCGATGACCGTCGTCGTGACGTTTGGCTCGCCGAAGTCATTGAACAGCTTCAATGCGGTTTCGAGAATGCGCTCGCGGGTGCGGCGCTTGGGCTTTCTCTCCATCATGTAACTCTCCGCAGTCCGTGATAGGGAAAGCATACATCATGCGAGCACTCGTGATGCAAGCGTCTTTGCCGCGCCAGCCGGTTGCAGGCGGCGAAGCGGGAAATCCGGGGGCAACCGGCTTTGGAAAAACGGATGCCCGGTCATCGCCGGGCATCTCCTTATGGGCTGTCCATCCTTCTCGGGCGCTCCTCAATGAATGGCGCCCGCCATTGTCACTTCCTAGGCATCAGCTGCTGCACCAGCAGGGGCATTAACAGGCTCTGCTGCGCTGGCGACGACGCTTTTCGTCGGGGCCGGCTTCTTGGCCGGCGCTGCCTTGCGGGCAACTGCTTTGGTGGCCGCAGGAACTGCTGCAGCCTTGACAGCAGGTTTCACCGCAGCCTTGGTGGCCGGTTTGGCGGCTGGCTTCACCGCAGCTGGCTTGGCGGCGGGTTTGGCGGCCGGCTTGACCACTGTCTTGGCGACGCCTTCACCGCCATCGTTCAGCTTCTGGACGGTCGCAGTGAGCTCGGCAACGCGCTTGGACAGTTTGTCGATTTCCTTCTTTGTCGGCACGCCAAGGCTGGACAGAGCGCGGGCGACGCGATCCTCGAAGACTTGCTCAAGGCGATCCCACGTACCGGCCGCTTTGCCGGTGACAGCTGCCATCTTGGCATCGGCCACCTTGCGCACATCGGCGAACGTCTCATCGGCCGTCTTGCGGACAACGGAAAACTTCTCGTCGGCCATCTTGCGTGTCTTCTTCTGTATTGCTTCACCTTCCTTGACCAGTGCGTCGAAAACCTTGCCGCCTTCTTCCTGGGCCTTGGCAAAAGCACCAAGCCCGGCCAACCAGATTTGCTGCGCGGATTCCTTGACGGTTTGCGTCAATTGACCTTCAGACAGGGATTTGAATTTTTTGACCATGATTAACTCCTTCGATACGAATCAGTAAGGCAATCCATCTGTTGCCGACAGAGTCAGTGTAGGATATTCAATTAGTGGACGCACACTAATGCACTAGGTAAGCTGCTCTAAAATCCATTTCAAGACACTTTATTCAAAGGAGAGAAAAGTGCAGTATTTCCTCACCGGAGCATCGGGATTCATCGGCAAGCGCCTGGTCAAGAAGATTCTGGAACGCGAAGGCAGTACCGTATTTTTTCTGATTCGCGAATCAGACAAGGACGCGCTCGAGCATCTGTACGAATTCTGGAATTGCGATTCCCACCGGGCGGTCCCGGTAGTGGGCGATCTGACTCAGCCGCTGCTTGGCGTTTCTGCGGCCGACCGCAAGAAGATCGGCAAGAAGACGGCTCATTTCTTCCATCTGGCGGCGATCTACGATCTGAACGCGGATGCCGAAAGTCAACTCCGGGTCAACGTCGAGGGTACGCGCAATACCGTGCAGTTCGCCGAAGCGATCGGCGCCAAGCATTTCCACCTGTTCAGTTCGATCGCCTCGGCCGGACTCTTCGAGGGTCTGTTCCGCGAAGACATGTTCGAGGAGGCGGAAGGGCTGGAACACCCGTATTTCCGGACCAAGCACGACTCCGAGGGAATCGTTCGCCGCGAGTGCAGCATTCCCTGGCGCATTTACCGGCCGGCGCTGGTCGTCGGTGATTCGCGCACCGGCGAGATGGACAAGATCGATGGCCCCTACTATTTCTTCAAGCTGATCCAGAAGTTGCGCAAGATGCTGCCCAGCTGGATGCCGACAATCGGCATCGAGGGTGGCCGGATCAACGTGGTGCCGGTGGACTTCGTGGTCAATGCAGTTGACCACATCGCTCACCTCAAGGGTGAGGACAGCAAGTGTTTCCACATCGTCGACCCCACCCCGATGCGCGTCGGCGACCTGCTCAACACTTTTGCCCGTGCCGCGCACGCGCCCGAGATGTCGATGCGGATCAATGCCGCGCTGTTCAGTTTCATTCCGTTCCATATACGCAAGGCCTTGATGGCACTGACACCGGTGCGGCGCATCCGCACTGCCGTGATGAAGGATCTCGGTCTGCCGGAAGACATGTTCCGCTTCGTCAATTACCCGACCCGCTTCGATTGCCGCGAGACCACGCGCGCGCTCAAGGGAACGGGGATCGCGGTGCCGCCGCTCGATACCTATGCCTGGCGCTTGTGGGACTACTGGGAGCGCCATCTCGACCCCGACCTTTTCATCGACCGTAGCCTTCAGGGCCAGGTCAATGGCCGGGTCGTCGTCGTCACCGGCGCATCGTCGGGCATCGGCAAGGCGACTGCCTGGAAACTGGCGGAGGCCGGCGCACAGGTCATCACCGTTGCCCGCAACAAGGAGCAACTCGACGAAGTGGCGAACGAGTTCGCGGCGGCCGGACTCAAGCTGCATACCTACGTCGGTGACCTGGCCGACATGGCTTCGGTCGAGGCAGTGACCCACCAGATTCTGGCCGAGCACGGGGTTGTCGATATCCTGATCAACAATGCCGGCCGTTCGATCCGCCGCGCCATCGAGAACTCCTTCGACCGCTTCCACGATTTCGAGCGCACCATGCAGCTCAACTATTTTGGCGCCCTGAAGATCAGCATGGGTGTCCTGCCGAAGATGATCGAGCAGAAGCGCGGCCACATCATCAATATTTCGTCGATCGGCGTACTGACCAATGCTCCCCGCTTCTCGGCCTATGTCGCGTCGAAATCGGCCCTCGATGCGTGGACCCGTTGCGCGGCCTCCGAGTTTACAGACCGCGGCATTCACTTCACGACGATCAACATGCCGCTGGTCAAAACCCCGATGATCGCCCCGACCAAGCTTTACGATCAGGTACCGACCCTGACGCCGGAAGAGGCTGCTGCCCTGATCTGTGATGCCATCATCCACAAGCAGGTGCGCGTGGCGACCCGCATGGGCATCACCGGCCAGGTTCTGCATGCG
>DATIUN010000323.1:0-11810 GCA_035466795.1 Azonexus sp.
GGGCGGTGCCGGCCTAGACGCCGCCGCCGCGGTGGACGGTTTCGTAGTAGAGCTTTTCCAGTTCCAGCTTGTGCTTGGTTTCCTCGCTCGCCAGATACTGGAATAGTTCGCGGATCGGGCCGGGCGGCGTGGTGTCCGCCAGTTCGCCGTAGTGCAGCATGGCGGCGTGTTCCCGCCCCATGGCGTATTGCAGCACGGCCTGGTCATCTGGTTGCTCGCCAAGATTCGGCAGGTGCAGACAGTCGGAAAACTTGCTGTCGCTCGCCGTACGTTCAATCTCGACCTTGACCTGATCGGCAATGTCGGGGCGTCCGGCGAGCGCGCTGAAGAGGTCGAAATGCGCCTGCTCCTCGGCGGCCAGTTCCTCGACCAGATAGCGGATGCGCTTGCTGACTTTCGGAATCAGTCCGCTGTAGAAATCGCGCGCGCTGGCCTCGAATTCGGTTGCCACTTCGAGAATTTCGTGCAGGGTCGTCTTGCTGCGCAGGCGCTCGATGCCGTGGCTGCCTTCGGTCATTTTCTTTGCTCCGTCACAATCAGATTGGCGTGGATGCTGGCTGCAACACGGTGTCCGTCAGCCACGGCGGTTACCACATCCGGGCCATGCACCATGTCACCGACCGCCCACAGCCATGATTCGCTGGTGCGGCCACCGGCATCGACCTGAATCCGACCACGGTTCCAGGTGAGAAGTTCGGTCAGTTCGTCGCCGAGCAGGCTGGCATCGGTCATCTGGCCGATCGCCTCGACGACCATGCTGCCGGCGTGGATCTGCTCATCGCTTTCGTCGTAGCTCGGCGCGAAGCGGCCCTGCTCGTCGAAGATGGCCTTGACGCGCCAGGTTTTCAGGCCGGTCACCTTGCCGTTTTCGACCATGACCTGCTGTGGACCGCGCGCGTCGAGGATGACGACGCCTTCTTCGCCGGCTTCCTTGATCTCCTCCGGATCGGCGAGGAAACGGGCGCGCTCCTCGAGCGCCGTCAGCGTGACCCTGACTTCGCCGTAGACGGCTTTCTGCAGGCGCGCCAGGGTACGGGCGATGTCCATGGCGACGTTGCCGCCGCCGATCACGACAGCGGTGCGTGGCGTGCCGAAATCCTCGCCCGCCGTGGCCTGGCGCAGCAGATCGACGGCCTTGCGCACATCCGCATGGTCGCTGCCGGGGATGCGCGTGGCGCGGCCGAGTTGCAGGCCGAGCCCGAGCAGCACGACGTCGTGCGTGCTGCGCAGTTCGTCCAGCGTGATGTCCTTGCCGATGCGGACATTGCAGCGGATATCGACGCCGACCGAGCGGATGATGTCGACGTCCTGGTCGATGATGTCGTAGGGCAGGCGGTATTCGGGAATGCCCCAGCGGGTCATGCCGCCGGGTTGGGCAAGGGCCTCGAAAACCGTCACGGCATGGCCCTGCTTCGCCAGATCGAAGGCGGCGGTGAGGCCGGCCGGGCCGGCGCCGACGATGGCGACTTTCTTGCCGGTGGGGGCAGACGGTTTGCCAATGGCGGTGCGGATTTGCCCTGGCGTCACCTGATCCATGATGTGGCGCTTGAGCCAGCGGATGGCGATCGGGTCGCCTTCGTGACGCGCCGCGCAGGTGGTTTCGCATTTGTGCGTGCACACCCGGCCGCAGATGCCGGAAAACGGGTTGGTTTCGTAGAGCAGGGCGACGCCGCGTGCGTAGTCGCCGTCGCGTACGGCCTTGATGTAGTCGGGGATCGCCATGTGCGTCGGGCAGGTGGCGATGCACAGGCCACAGGAAACGCAGCGGTCGGCCTCGAGTTTCGCCTGGTCGACGCTATAGCCATTGACGATTTCTGCGAATGAGCCGATGCGCTCTTCCGCTTCCATCTCGGGCATATGCATGCGTACACGACCGGTAAGCTGGTGTCCTGCGGGGCGGTGATAGCCCAGTTCCTCATCATCCCAGTGCTTCTTGTCGATGCCCGGCGTGAAGCGGAAGGCATCGGGATCGCTTTCCACCCAGGTGTAGGCGTTGGACATGGTCAGCGAGCCGGTCATGCAGACATCGACACACAGCGCGCACCAGCAGCAGCGACCATAATCGATGCGCGGCCGCAGGCCCGAATCACCCTGTTTCGTCGCGATGCTGGCGACGGGGAGCATGTCGATGGCGCCGTTCTGGCAGATTGTTTCGCAGGTGCCGCAGCCGATGCACTTCGCGTTGTCGTTCTGGTGGAAGCCGCGATAACGCGGTGCCGCCGCACGGTTAAGCGGATCGCGGATAGACACCGGGTCGCGGAAGAGGTTCTTCCATGCGGTGAAGGGGGAAAGGAGGTCACGGACGCCCATTATTTGCTCGCTATCTCTCAATCTCGGGTGGATAGGTGTGCAGCGACACCATCAGCCCCGCCACATCGGAAATATTCACGTTCACGATCATTCGTTCCAGCAAGGCCATGGCGTGGGTGTAGGAGGGTCCGCGCACATTCACGCGACGCGGGTAACCGCTGCCGTCGGTGACGAGGTAATAGCCATATTCGCCGCGCGAGCATTCGCCGCGGATATAGGTTTCACCGCGCGGAATCTTCCAGTGCAGGACGTTCGGCACCTTGGCCATGAGCGGGCCGCTGCGCGGCATCTTCGCGAGGATCTGGCGGATCAGGTCGATCGACACCAGCACGTCGCGGCGGCGTACGTCGGCACGGGTGTAGATGTCGGAATCCTGTCCGGTCACCGGCGCGAAATCGAGTTCGGAATAGACGAGGTAGGGCTGATCCTTGCGTACGTCCTTGGCTACGCCGGCCGCGCGGGCGTTCGGCCCGGTGACGCCGTAGGCTTCCAGCCAGGCCGGGTCGATAACGCCGACACCAACGGAACGCTTCTTGAAGACGGCGTTGCAGAACATCACCTCGTAGACATCCTTCAAGGTGCGTTCCATTTCGCACAGGGTTTCTTCCATGCGCTGGTCGAACCCTTCCGGCAGGCCGTCGCGCACGCCGCCGGGCATGATGAACATGTGATAGATGCGCGCGCCGGTCAGCTCCTCGAAACGGTCGAGCATCAGGTCGCGCACATAAGTGGTCCACTGGGCGATCACGCCGAGGCCAAAGGCGCCGGCCTGGCCACCGAGATACATCATGTAGCTGTTGATGCGCCCCATTTCGAGGATCAGGGTGCGGATCCAGTCGGCGCGTACCGGCGACTGGATGCCGGCGAGTTCCTCGACCGCGGCCGCATAACAGTATTCGTTGAAGTCGGGCTCGGGCACGCAGATGCGGCAGACGATAGGGAAGCACTGGATGAAGGTGCGGCGCTCCATCAGCTTCTCGAAGCCGCGGTGCAGGTAGCCGACGTGGGTCTTGCCTTCGACGACTTCGTCGCCGCAGACGGTGAGCTCTACCGACATGTTGCCGGTGATGCCGGGATGGTTCGGGCCCTGCCAGAGCTTGAGGTACTTGCCGGAGGTCAGGTCGATGTCGAGCGTGCCGTCGGCTTTTTTCGCCGGGTACTGGCTGCGGTCGGGAACGTAACTCATGGTTTGCCGCCCGGTTCCGTGTCTGGATACAGTTGTTGCTTCATGTGGGTTGCCGGATCACGTGTCTCACGGCCAGGCCGCTGGTTGTAGCTTGCTTCGGCATATTTCAGCGTATCGAAATCGCGCCGGTAGGGCGGGATGTCGTTCCAGCCTTCGAGGATGAACTCCTCATCGATGCGCGGGCTGCCGGGAAAATCGATGCCGAACATCTCGCGCAGTTCGCGCTGGTAGGTCGCGGCCGTCGGCCAGATATCGTGGATGCTGTCCATGGTGGCGAGTCCGCTGGCCGGACGATCGATCATCACGCGCAGGCCGATGTCGCAGGCCTGCGTGCGGTTCGACAGCAAGTAGGTCAGCTGGAACCGGCCTTCTTCTAGCCAGTCGACAGCCGTGAGCAGCACCAGATGCGTGAAGCCTTCGCGGTCGCGCAGGTGCAGCAGCGTCGGGCGCAGGAATTCAGCCGGGAGGGTGACGAAAGCCAGATCGGGACGCTGCTCGGTGAGTTCGCCGAGCGGGAAGAGCGCCTTCAGCCGGTTGTAGAGGTCGCTAAGGTTCATTGCATCACCAGTTGTAATCCGGCATGTCCCAGTCGTGAATCACCTGCTTCTGGTTGGCCTTGTACCAGGCGAAGTTCTCGGCGTACTGGTTGGCGCCTTCGCCCTTGCCGGCCTTGATCAGTTTCTTCAGGTCGGTGAAGCCGGCCAGTAGCGCTTCGGGGCGCGGCATGCAACCGGTGATGTAGAGGTCGACCGGCAGGTAGTCGTCGAGCCGCTTGATGGTGTTGTATGAATCCCAGTACATGCCACCGTTGATGGTGCAGGAGCCGAGCCCGACCACGTATTTCGGGCTCTGCATCTGCTCGTAGGCACGGATCGCGCGCTTCAGCGTCTTGACCGACAGGTAGCCGGAAATGACCAACAGGTTGGCCTGGCGTGGCGTCGGCCGCCACTGGATGCCGTAGCGGTAGGCATCGAAGCGCGGTGTCATCAGCGGACGCATCTCGATGGCGCCGCAACCGGTGCCGAAGCCGAGAATCCATAACGACTCGGCACGCGCCCAGTTGAACAGGTCTTCGACGATCTTGCTGTAGGCGGCCGGCATTACCGTCGGCGGTGCCTCACAGTAGTAGTCGCGCAGCGGCTCGACCTCGAACTCGACGCCGTCCGGGCCTTTGACCATCCTCTTCATCAGTTCTGGTTTCATGCTCATTTGCGTACCTTTAAACAACCAGGATGGAAAGAAGGCCGATTGGCACGGGCCAGATCAGGAACCAGCGGATCGACTGTTCGACGCGGAAGCGCGGGAAGCAGACGCCGACGAAGGCAGACCACAGGTAGATCAGGAAGACCTTCAGGAAAAAACTCGCCCAGTTGTCCGCGCCGCCGAAGAACAGGTTCATGTAAATAACGATCTTCGCGATGGGGAAGATCGCGCGGTTGGTCTGCATCAGGGCCAGGTAAGAGGAGTGGTACTCGGTTGGCGGCCCGATGGGGATTTCCTGCGGCGCGAGCACGACGTCGAAGGGCGGGCGCATCATCGAGCCGAGGAAGCCGAGCATCGCCGCCGTGACCGCGAGCGGGTTGGTGAACAGCGTCCAGTTCAGGAAGCTGCCTTGCTGGGCCGCGACAATGTCGGTGACCGAGAGCGTCTGGTACTGCAGTGCCACCGAGAAGACGGCGAGGGCGAAGGGCAGTTCGGCGGCGGTGACTTGTGACAATCCGCGCGTGATGCCGATCGCCGCATGCGGGTGGCCGCTCTCGCCGGCGCCGAGTGCCATGCCCAGGGTGCCGAAGAAGACAAAGTAAAGGGCCAGGATCAGGTCGCCGGCGAACGACAGGTTGGAGAACATGTAGGATCCGTAGATCGTCGGCACGAACAGCAGCAGGCCGACGCCGCCAGACAGCCGGAACACCGGGCCGAGATAGAACATCACGCCGTGAGTGATCGAGCTGCGCTGGCCATAATTCTTGATGATGTCCAGATAGTTTTGCCAGACCGGGATGCCGTGGCGGCGGCCGGCGCGTGCGCCGATCTTCTGAATGAAGGCGCCGAGCAGGAAACCATAGTTGACGACGATGAACAGCGTCAGCAGGGAATAGGGGATTTTCATCCAGTCGAATGCCATGGCTAGATCCCTATCCCGACGAAGTAGATCCAATAGACGATTGAGACAAAGGCGAGCATGTGTAGCGCATAGGTCTGGCCGTTGCCGTTATAAAGCCGCCGCGCGAGGTCGGCACCCGTGTGCAGGGTGTCGGTCACTGCACCCCAGAAACGGGTGACGAAGGGCTGGACGAGGAAGCCGAGCGCCTTGCGGTAGGGGGCGAAGAAGTTCCATGCGAAATGCGTCGTTTCCGGGCGGTATGGGCGTTCGGCAGAGAAGACGATGTTGAACTGCTTGACCTTCTGCGCCTTGCGATTGACGAACAGCAGCCACATGAAGAGCGTCATGAAGATCACGCCGACGATGATCATGATGGCGATCGGATCCCAGTAGCCGTAGTTGCTGGTGATCGTACCGCTTGTCCAGTTCAGGCCGCCCTCGGGGAAGAACTGGTTGAGATAGTGATCGACATGGCGCAGGGCGAGGCCTGGTACGACGGCAAAGACCATCAGGAGCGCGACGAAGATCATTTGCGGCAGGATGATCCAGAAGGGCGCTTCCTTGATGCGCCGGTGCTCGTCCTTCAACTGGCCGAGGAAAATGGTGTGGATCAGGCGGAACAGGTAGAGGAACGCGATCGGCCCGGCCAGGAAGATGATGATCAGCGGCAGGCGGGTATCGGTGGTCAGGATGGCGTTGTAGAAGATCCAGCGACCGCCGAAGCCCGACAGTGGCGGCACACCCGAGACGGCGATGATGCCGATCAGGGTGGCGATGAAAGAGAGCGGCATCAGCGTGATCAGGCCGCCCATCTTGTACATGTCGCGCGTACCGGTGCGCTTGGCGACACCGCCCGCCGAGAGGAACAGCATCGACTTGTAGATGTAGTGGTTGATGACGAACATCAGCGCCATCAGCCAGCCGAGATGGTTCATCAGGGCCAGGCCGAATACCGCGTAGCCCATCTGGCCGATCGAGGAGTAGGCCAACAGGCGCTTGGCATCCTCTTCGAAAATCGCCATCAGGTTGCCGAGCAGGGCCGACAGGGCACCGATCCACAGCAACGCGTGGGTCAGTTCGATGCCGTAAAGTTGCTGCTTGCCCATCGTCATCAGCAGTACGAACAGGCCGTAGAGCCCGGCCTTGAGCAGGATGCCGGAAACCATCGGCGAAACGTCGGTCTCGGCCTCGCCGTGTGCGCCGGGCAACCAGATGTGCAGGCCGATCGCGGCGGTCTTGGTCATGAAGCCGATGGCCAGCAGCACGAAGATCCAGGGTGCGACAGGCTGTTCCAACTGGCTGAGCGATGCCAGTGCAAAAGTCGGCGCTGGCGAGACGGCGTTGGCGGCAGCAAGGGCGAACCCGGCGAGGATCAGGAAAGCACCGCCGAGTGAGAAGACGATGTAGGACAACGCGTGCGGCTCGGAATTCTTGCCGCGCAGGATCAGGAAGTAGGATCCGACGGTCAGCAGTTCCCAGGCGGCGAAGAAATTGAAGCTGTCGGTAGCGCGGATCAGCATGGCCAAACCGGCATACATCAGCATGGCCGCCGGATAAAAACCGATGCGCCGCCCGTGGGCGTGATAGCTCGCCAGCAGGATGATCGGGCCCCCGATGAGAATGATGATGGCGAAGATCAGCCGTAACGGATCGTACTCGGTGTAGGTGAGTCCGAAGAAGGCGAGCATTCCGGCGATGGCGACGGTGTTCTTGACCCAGGCAGGCAGCCAGTCGAACAGCACGAAACCCAGCGCGAAGAGCAGCGGCAGGGCGAGCAGCAGGTTGCCACGGCCAAATGACGTACCCGCCAGATCGCCCCACAGGAAACCGAGCGCCCAGCCGGCAGCGGCGGCAACGACAACTGCCGTCAGCTTGTGGGTGGTGCAGGCGGCGGCTTCGGCGGGCGCTTCGCGCTTGATGATGTAGCCGAACCAACGGAACAGGTAACCGGCCTCGACCAGCGCGCCTAACAGGATCAACGCGATCAGCACGAGGCGATCCGCGCCGGCCAGCAGGTGCACCAGTTCCCACTTGGCGTAGAAACCGGGGAAGGGTGGCAGGCCGCTGAGCATGGCGATGAAGGTGACGAAGGCGAAGACGAGCAGCGGGCGTTCGCGCAGAGCGGCCCAGGCGGTCAGTTCGCGTTCCGCGACCAGGCCCGAGAGCCAGTAGAGCCCGGCCTTGGCTACGGCGTGGGAAAGCAGCAGGCCGAAGGCAATGAAGGCCGTAGCCTCGCCGAGGATGTCGCGCTGGCCGAGCACCAGTAGCACCAGCCCCGTCTGCGCAATCGAGGAATAGCCGAGCTGGCGCCGGTCGTTGGTCTGCGGCAGGGCCAGCAGGTTGCTGACGACGAAGGTGACGATGCCGATACCGGTGGCGATTGGATACCAGTCAGGGCCGCCGATGAACAGTAGCTTGTCGGTGGCGTAGAGAAAGGCCGAGGCCGTGGCGGCGGAGAAGATCGCCGAGAAGGCAGGATGCGCCGACTCGTAGATGTCGAGCGCCCAGTCGTTGGCCGGGAAGGGCTTCAACTCGGCGACGACCGCGATGAACATCAGGAAGAAGGCCAGCTTGAGGCCCAGGGCAGCCTGATTGTTGCCTTGCAGCAGGTCGTGTGCGGCGGCGGCCAGGCCGTCGATGTTCAGCGTGCCGGTGGCATGGTAGGCAAAGATGATGCCGATCAGCAGGAAGATCGAGATCATCTGCGAAACGATCAGGTACTTGAAACCGGCGGACAGGCTGCAGTCGTTCTCGGACAGCAGGATCAGCCCACCGGTGGCGATGGCCGTCAGTTCGAAGAAGACGAACAGGTTGAAGATGTCGCGGGTGAGGATGATGCCGCTCAGCGCCATCACGGCGATCAACAGCACCGCCATGGCGCGCCGGCCGTGGGCGAACAGGGCTTCCTTCAGATAGATCGCCGAGAGCAGGCCGGTCAGGTTGGCGAGCAAGGTCAGCGCGGCTTCCGGCAAGGCCATGCGCAAGTTGATGACGAAGGGTGGCGTACCGCCGGCAGTCAGGATCTCGACCGGCGCGGCACCCTGCATGACGAAGGCCCACAGCCAGCCTGCCGACACTGCGGTCATGAAGGCGAAGGCGGCCAGCGTGATCGCGTAGGCGGTGCGGCGTTGTTCTTCCTTCAATACGCCGAGCAGGAAGGCAGCGCCCAGTGCTGCCGAAATGATGTGAATGGCATTTACCATGCGTTTACCATTTCAGTTCCGTGAATTTCGCGATGTCGAGCGTATGTTTTTTCTCATACAGCTTGTAGGCGTAGGCCAGCATCAGTGCCGTGACGCCCACGCCAATGACGATGGCGGTGAGCACCAGCGCCTGCGGCACCGGGTCGATGATGCGGGCAACGGCATCCGTAGCGGCTACTGCGCTATCGAGGATCGGCGCGGTGCGACCTCTCATGTAGCCGACGCCGACGATGACCAGATTGACACCGGTATCGGCTACCGTGAAGGCGACGATCATGCGCAGGATGTTGCGGTTGGTCAGTGCGCCGAACAGGCCGATGAGAATCAGGATGAAGCCGGTCGCCATGGCGATGTAGTCCATCAGGGTTCCTCCGTTTCCGACAGGTTGACCATCATGGAACTGAACTCGGCGCCGACCTTGAGGCCGATGAACGAGTAGATGACCGGGATGGCGCCCGCCGAGATCAAATCACCCAGCGTGCCCAGCGGCAGGATGCGGTTGTCGAGGAAACCGCCGGCATAGACCATGCCGAGCAGGCCGACGGCGACGAACACCAGTCCCGAGATCGACTCGATGGCCGAAATCAGTTGGTGGCTGAATTCCCGCAGCGGGTCGGCGAGCAGCAGCATGAGAATCGCCGAGGCGAGAATGGCCCCGCCCTGGAAGCCGCCGCCGGGAGTCAGGTGGCCGTTTACGAACACATACACGCCGAGCAGCAGAGTCAGCGGCACCAGCAGGCGGGTGCCGGTGACCAGCAGTTCGCCGGGGGCGGGCTGTTCGCGCCGGAGCCTGCCCTGCTGGCTGCCCGCGAGCACCAGGCCGACGATGGCGGCGGTCAGAAACAGCACGGTGACCTCGCCGAGGGTATCGAGGCCGCGAAAGGTAACGACGATGGCGGCGACGATGTTGGCCGCGCCCGTATCCCGCACCGTGTTTTCGGCATAGTAGCGGGCAGTGAGGTTGAGTGCGTTGTCGGGAACGTAGCCGAACATCAGCGAAACGAAGATCGCGCCGACACCGGCCAGCAAAAGCAACACGAAGAAGCGGCTAACCATGGTGGGTGCCTTTACGTACCCGGTTCAGCACGAAGAAGAACAGGAAGGTGGTCAGGCCGCTGCCGATGGCGGCCTCGGTCATCGCCACATCCGGCGCGGCGAGCAGAAGAAATTGCACCGAGGCGAGCAGGCTGACCAGACCGGAAGCCAGGATCACGATGGGCAGGCTGCGCCTGGGCCAGACCGCCATCAGTCCGGCGACGATCATCGCGCCGCACAGCAAAAGGCTCATGATGATGAAAATCGTGCTCATGACTCATCTCCAAAATCCTCGGCCAGCCGGTCGACCTGGCTGGCCGGCAATCTGCCCTGGCCGCTGCGATGGGCGGCGCGGGCGAGTATCTGGGAGGACAGCGGGTTGGTGAAGATCAGGAAGATGCCGATCAGGAGCAGCTTGAGCGACCACGCCGGCTGCAAGAAGGCGACGCCCAGCAGGGTCAGCAGGGTGCCCAGCGTCGTTGCCTTGGTGCCGGCCTGGATGCGGTTGTAGATGTCCGGCATGCGCACCAGGCCGAGGCTTCCGAGCAGCAGGAAACTGGTGCCGGCCACCAGGAACAAGCCGCCGATCAAGTCGTAGAGCGATCCCATTACAGCCTCCGCTCCAGATAGCGGGCGATGACGATCACGCCGAGGAAGGAAAGCAGGCCATACACCAGTGCCACGTCGAGGTAGATGGCGCGCCCCACGACCAGCGCGCTGCCGACGATGCCGCTGATGGAAATGACGGTCAGCACGTCGAAGGCGATCACCCGGTCGGCGGGCGTCGGCCCCTTGATGAAGCGCCAGAGGGCGAGCAGGAAGGCGACGCCGGCCAGTGTGGCGGCCAAGCCGATCAGGAACTCAACCATAAATGACCTCGAGGTACTTCTCGAAACCGGCGGCGATGGCTGCCGTCGCGGTTTCGATGTCTGCCGATTCCACGTACACGCAGTGGATGTAGAGCCATTCCCCCTCGATCTTGACCGTGAGCGTGCCGGGCGTGAGGGTGATCGAATTGGCGAGCATCAGCCGCCCCATGCGGCTTTTCAGCTTGGTGCGCACCTTGACGATGCCGGGATTGATGGGCAGCGAGGGGGCGATAACGATGCGCGCCACCGCGAAGTTCGACTTGACCAGTTCCTTTAGGAAGAAACCGTAGTATTGGAATCCGGCTATGAAGGCCGCGGGGGTGGCGCGAAACTCGGTGAAGAAGGACAGGCCATCGGGGTACATATAGGCGATGAACAGCGACGCCAGCGCGCCAACGATGAGAACATCGGTTGACAGCGAGCCCATCAGCATCAGCCAGAATAGGAAGAGGGTTGCGAACAGCAACAGAAAACCGCGCACCTTTCCCATCATTCGACCTTTCGTCTGGCAGCCCACGGCAAATAGCGCCCTGAAGCCCGACGCCGCGCATGGATCGCATGCGGCAGCGTTCAGATTGATAAGCGTATTCTAATGTAAAGTCCGATGGAAATGTTGCGGCGCATCAAAAAATATTTGGGCGGCGCATTTTCGGTGCTTTTTGGCGGTTGACCGCAACAGCAGAAAGGACTCCCGAGGCGCTTCCTGCGGCTCTCTCGTCAGCCCGGGGTGCCCAGCGTTGCCATCAGTTCGCCCTGCGCGGTGTGCGGCTTGACGCGGGCGGCCTTGCGCCGCTGGTAGTGGCCGTCGCCGTTCATGTCCCAGCTTTGCTGGTTGTCGGCGAGGTAGAACTTGAGCCCCTCGGTGATCACCCGCTTCTTGAGCTTGGGGTCGAGAACGGGGAAGGCGAGTTCGATGCGCCGGAAGAAGTTGCGCTCCATCCAGTCGGCACTCGACAGATAGACCGTTTCCTTGCCGCCGTCGTAGAAGTAGAAGGTGCGGTGGTGTTCGAGGAAGCGGCCGATGATCGAGCGGACGCGGATATTGTCCGAAAGGCCGGGCACGCCGGGGCGCAGTCCGCAGACGCCGCGAATGATCAATTCGA
>DATIUN010000324.1:0-2360 GCA_035466795.1 Azonexus sp.
AGTCGAGAGTAAAAGCGGAGCGTCGAGAGTGGGCCCGAAGGCAACACTGGCTCATTGCTAACGACTCTCGACTCCCGGCTCTCGACTCCCATCATGATCAAACGTTTCCTCAGCAGCACCACCGAAATCCCCCAGGCTGCCGCAGTTCCACGCCATATCGCCATCATCATGGACGGCAATGGCCGCTGGGCGAAGAAGCGCTTCATGCCCCGCTTTTCCGGTCATGCCAAGGGCGTCGAAATGGTGCGCGAAACGGTGCGCTCCTGCCTTGAGCGCGGGGTCGAATACCTGACGCTGTTTGCCTTCAGTTCCGAGAACTGGCGCCGTCCGCAGGAGGAAGTCAGCCTCCTGATGCAGTTGTTCATCAAAGCGCTCGAACAGGAAATCGACAAGCTCGATCGCAATGGCGTCCGTTTGCACATCGTCGGCGATCTCTCGCGTTTCGAGGGGCGCCTGCAGGAACTGATCCGTTCGGCGGAGGCGCGAACTGCCGGAAATTCGCGCCTGCACCTGACCATTGCGGCGAACTACGGCGGTCGCTGGGACATCATGCAGGCGGTCAATGCCATGCTGCTCGCCCAACCGGACAGGCGAGCCGGATGGAGCGAGGGCGATCTCGAGCCTTTCCTCTCCATGTCGTTCGCGCCCGAGCCAGACCTGTTCATCCGTACCGGGGGCGAGGAGCGCATCAGCAACTTCCTGCTCTGGCAACTGGCCTATACCGAGCTTTATTTCACCGGAACACTGTGGCCGGAATTCAACCGCGCCGAGTTCGACCTGGCGATCACTTCATACCAGCAACGCGAGCGCCGCTTCGGGCGAACCAGCGAGCAACTGGTCGGCGATGCCAATGCTTAAGACCCGCGTCATCACCGCGCTCGTCCTGCTGGTGCTGGTCCTGCCCAGCCTGTTCTTCCTGCCCCAGGCCTATTGGGCGTTGCTCGTGGCACTGTTCATCGGGGTTGCCGCGTGGGAGTGGGGCGGCTTGCTCGGCTTTGCGCAAAACAAACGACTGTTGACCGGCGCGGCGCTGGCCACGCTCTGTGCCGCTGCCATCCTCCTTGACCCGGCGGCCATCGCCGGCGCGCTTTCGCCTTGGGTGATGGTTTCCTACGGCATGGCCGCGCTCTTCTGGTGTGCCGTCATTCCGTTCTGGCTAAGGGCGAAATGGAAACTGCCGCATGGCTTTCCCGGCCTGCTGGTCGGCCTCGTCGTTCTCTTTCCGACCTGGCTGGCACTGGTCCAGTTGCGGGTTGCCGGACCAGGCGTCCTGCTGGCGATCATGGCTACGGTCTGGATGGCCGACATCGCTGCCTATTTCTCCGGCAAGACTTTCGGCAAGCACAAACTGGCGCCGACCATCAGCCCCGGCAAGACCTGGGAAGGCGCGCTCGGCGCCGGTGTTGGTGTCATACTTTACGGCATCGTGCTGCGCTTGGCCTTTTCCTTCGCGCCCGTCGGCTTGCCCCTGTGGATGCTCGGCCTGCTGGCGCTGACCGCGATCAGCATCATGGGTGATCTCTACGAATCGATGCTCAAGCGCCAGGCCGGCATCAAGGACAGCAGCAACGTGCTGCCTGGCCACGGTGGCGTGCTCGACCGCATCGACAGCCTGACCTCGACATTGCCCGTGGTCGCGCTTCTCTGGCTGCTTGTCGCGCGGGGGCAGGGGTGATGAAACGCGAGAAAGTCACGGTTCTCGGTGCTACCGGATCGATCGGCGTCAATACGCTCGACGTCATTCGTCGCCATCCCGATCGTTACCGGGTATTTGCGCTGTGCGCGCATACCCAGATCGACAAGCTGTTCGAGCAGATCCGCGAGTTCACACCGGAATTTGCGGTGGTGCGCGACGCGGCGCTGGCCGCTGAACTCGGAATGCGTTGCCGCGATGCCGGGTTGTCCACTGTGGTGCGTCACGGCATGGCCGCGCTGGTCGACATGGCGGCGCATCCGGACGTCGACACGGTGATGGCAGCCATTGTCGGCGCGGCGGGGCTGGAGCCGACGCTGGCGGCGGCCAGGGCGGGCAAGAAAATCCTGCTGGCCAACAAGGAAGTGCTGGTCATGGCCGGCGAGCTGTTCATGCACACCGTGCGCGAGCATGGCGCGGTTCTGCTGCCGGTTGATAGCGAACATAATGCGATATTTCAATCACTTCCGACAGATTTCTCACGTGGTTTATCACAGTGTGGCGTACGCCGGATTCTGCTTACCGCCTCCGGTGGCCCGTTTCGCACCACGCCCCGTTCAGCGCTGGCCGATGTGACGCCGGAGGCCGCCTGCGCCCACCCGAACTGGGTCATGGGCCCCAAGATTTCGGTCGATTCGGCCTCGATGATGAACAAGGGCCTCGAGGT
>DATIUN010000325.1:0-4420 GCA_035466795.1 Azonexus sp.
CGACGCTTCCTTCCAGCGGGCGAATGGTCCGATGCCCATCAGGAACAGAACGGGCGTCATGACCGGCACGAACACCGCATTGAAGTAGGGTGGGCCGACTGAAATCTTGCCGACGCCCAGCGCATCGATCAGCAGCGGATACAGCGTGCCAAGGAGCACGGTGGCGGCAGCGACGACCAGCAGCACGTTGTTGGTGAGCAGCATCGATTCGCGCGAAACCAGACCGAAGCGCCCGCCCAGTCCGACCTTGGGCGCCCGCCAGGCGAAGAGGGCGAGCGAGGTGCCGATCACGGCGACCAGGAAGATCAGGATGAAGATGCCACGCCGCGGGTCGGTGGCGAAAGCATGGACCGAGGTCAGCACGCCGGAACGGACGAGGAAGGTGCCGAGCAGCGACAGCGAGAAGGCCGAAATCGCCAGCAGCACCGTCCAGTTCTTGAAGCTGCCGCGCTTTTCGGTGACCGCCAGTGAATGGATCAGCGCCGTGCCGACCAGCCATGGCATGAACGAGGCGTTTTCGACCGGATCCCAGAACCACCAGCCGCCCCAGCCCAGTTCGTAATAGGCCCACCATGAGCCCATGGCGATGCCCAGCGTCAGGAAGACCCAGGCGGCCATCGTCCACGGTCGCGACCAGCGCGCCCAGGCGGCGTCGAGCTGGCCGGAGAGCAGGGCGGCGATGGCGAAGGCAAAGGCGACCGAGAAACCGACGTAGCCCATGTAGAGCAGCGGCGGATGGATGACCAGGCCGAAGTCCTGGAGCAGCGGATTCAGATCCTTGCCTTCCGCCGCCGCCGGCAGCAGGCGTTCGAAGGGGCTGGAGGTGATGAGGATAAACAGCAGAAAGCCGAAGGCGACCAGGCCGAGCGTGCCGAGGACGCGGGCGACCATCGTTTCCGGCAACTGGCGCGACAGCATGGCGACGGCGAACGCCCACCACGACAGCATTAGCATCCACAGCAGCAGCGAACCTTCGTGCCCGCCCCAGACGGCGGCGACACGGTACTGGATGGGGAGCAGCGAATTGGAGTGCTGCGCGACATAGACCACCGAGAAATCGCTGACCACGAAGGCCTGCGTCAGGCAGGCGAAGGAGAAGGTGATCAGCAGCGCCATCGCCGTGGCGGCCGGGCGGGCCAGTGCGACCCAGGCCATCCGGTTGCGGTGCGCGCCGAGCAGCGGCAGCGTGCCGAGAATCAGCGCGACCAGTGTCGCGAGTATGAGGGCGAAATGGCCAAGTTCGGGGATCATGTCAGTAACCTGTCTTCATCTTGTCGTCGCCGGGGCTGGGCGTTTCGCCGGCCGTCTTCCCGGCGCCGCGTGCTTGTGCGTCACTGACTGCCTTGGCGGCTTCAGGCGGCATGTAGTTCTCATCGTGCTTGGCCAGCACTTCACTGGCAGTAAAGGTATCGGCGCTGGTCATCCTGCCCTGGGCGACGACGCCCTTGCCTTCCTTGAACAGGTCGGGGAGGATGCCCTTGTAATTGACCGTAATGTCCTTGGCGGTATCGGTGACGACGAAGGCCATGGTTACGCCGTCGGCCTGGCGCTGCAGGCTGCCTTCCTTGACCAGACCGCCGATGCGGAAGGCCTTGCCCTGCGGCGCTTTGCCTTCGGCGACGTCGGTCGGTGAAATGTAGAGGGCGATGTTGCTGTTCAGCGCATTGAGGACCAACGCGGCGATGATGCCGATGACGGCCAGCGCGCCGCCGATCAGCGCGAGTTTCTTGTGACGGGATTTCATTCTGCGTTGTTCCTGTTTTCAGCGCGGGATTCCGCGCGCAATTGACGCTTGAGGCGGGCAATGGTGGTCTTTCGATTGCGCGCGACCATGATCGGTTCAATGCTCATGATCAGCGCGGTGACCCCGAACGAACCCCAGACGTAGAAGCCGTAGCCGCCCATCGCGAGAAAGTCGGAAAAACTGTTCCAGTGGATCATTTTTCGTCTCCGGCAAGTAGCGTCTTCACCCAGTCGGTGTTCCGCTCGCGTTCGAGCATGATGGTGCGCACGCGCATGAAGGCGACGGCGATGGAGTACATCCAGAAGCACATCGCCATCAGCAGCATGCCCCAGAGCATGGTCTCGGCCATCGACGACTTGGTCAGGTTGACGCTGGAGCCCTGGTGCAGCGTGTTCCACCACTTCACCGAGAAATAGATGATCGGGATGTTGACGACGCCGACCAGCAGCAACAGTCCGCCGGCCTTGTCGGCGCGGCGCGCATCGTCGATGGCGGCAGTCAGCGCCATGTAGCCGATGTAGAGGAAGAGCAGGATCAGTTCCGAGGTCAGGCGGGCATCCCAGACCCACCATGTACCCCACATCGGCTTGCCCCACAGCGCGCCGGTCCATAGCGAGAGGAAGGCCATCAGCGCGCCGGTCGGCGCCAGCGCCTGCGCCATCATCCCCGACAGGCGGGTGTTGAAAGCCAGCCCGATGGCCGCCCAGAAAGCCATCACCAGATAGATGAACATCGACATCCACGACGCCGGGACATGGATGAAGATGATCCGGTAGCCCTCGCCCTGCTGGAAGTCGGTCGGCGCCACCAGCATGCCGAGATAGAGCCCGGCGAGGCCGAAGACGACCGAAACGGCGGCGAAATAAGGGATCAGCGCACCGGCCAGTGGATAGAAGGTGGCTGGCGAGGCGAAGCGGTAGAGATTGAAGCGGTCTTTCATTCGAGGGCAATCTTCAAGGCGGCGGCCGATGCCCAGGGGGCAAAGCCGAGTGCGGCAAAAGTTAGGGCGGCGAGCAACGACAGGTGGCCTTCTCCCCCGAGTCCGGTCACCGTCGCATCCACTGCGCCAGCGCCGAATATTAGCACCGGGATGTAGAGCGGTAGAACCAGCAGCGACAACAAAACGCCGACGCCGCGCAAACCGAGGGTCAGCGCGGCGCCGATGGCGCCGATGCCGGACAGCGCCGGCGTGCCGATCAGGATGGCGACCGTCAGCACGAGCAGCGCGTCGGCCGAAAGGTCGAACTGCAGGCCGAGCACCGGCGCGATCAGCGCCAGTGGCAGGCCGGACACCAGCCAGTGAGCGATCACTTTGCCGGTGACGACCAGCCCGAGAGGGTGTGGCGCCAGCGCCAGTTGCTCCAGCGTGCCGTCGCGATGATCGTCGGCAAACAGGCGGGGCAGCGACAGCATGGTGGCGAGCAGCGCGGCGACCCACAGCACGCCGGGTGCCAGCTTTCTCAACAAATCGGGTTCCGGGCCGACGCCGAGCGGGAACAGGCTGACGACGATGACGAAGAAAAACAGCGCCGAAACGATGTCCGCCTGCCGCCGCATGGCCAGCTTCAGATCGCGGCCAATCACCGCCGTGATGATCTTGAACATCAGCGAATTTCCATCAACCGAGCCGCAATTCGCGCACGGTGCCGGCCGGGATGCTCACCAGTTGGTGGGTCGTCATCACCGCCAGGCCGCCGCGTTGCAGGTGCCCCGAAATGATGCCCGCCAGCCAGTCGACCGCAGCAACATCGAGCGCCACGAAAGGTTCGTCGAGTATCCACAGCGGGCGCTTTTCCTTGACCAGACGGGCCAGCGCGACACGCCGCTTCTGGCCTTGCGACAGATATTTGCAGGCAAGATCCTCGCGCCCGGCGAGGCCGACCTGCTCCAGCGCATCTAGCGCATCGTCCTCCGCGATCTCTTCGTCGGCGAGACGGGCGGCAGCCAGCAGGTTTTCCAGCGGCGTCAGCTCTTCCTTGATCGCGTTGAGGTGACCGAGATAGCAGAGGTCGGCGCGGAATTCGTCGGCCAGGCGCTTGATCGGTTCGCCGTTCCAGCGGATTTCGCCGGCTTCCGGCGGCAGCAGGCCGATCAGCATGCGCAGCAGGCTGGTCTTGCCCGAGCCGTTCCTGCCCTGCAGATAGAGCAGTTCCCCGGCTTCCAGCCGGAAGCCGAGGCCGGCGAACAGGCGGCGCTCGCCGCGCACGCATTCCAGATTGTCAGCTTCCAGCATCAGGGAAAAAACCGAAATAAATCAGCGGCAAATTATGAACGCGCAAGTGTAGCGGCAGATTGATGATCATCAAACAAAAACGGGCAAGAAAAACGGGGGCCGCGGCCCCCGTCCGGATTCGGCATGTCAAGCCACCTTACCAGTAACGCACCTTGCCGGTGTCCAGGTGCACGAACTTGTCACGCGGATAGAAGCCGACGCCGCCGAGACTTAGCGATGTCGCTGCATCGCGCAGATCGGAGAGCGGCACGCCGGGAATGCGGATATCAATGGCTTTGCCCTGCATGTGCAGGCTGTTGCGGGCGACGCCGCCGCCGCGACCGTTGCGCAATTTCGTATTGGTGGTGGCGCAGCGGTAGCCGGAAATGACGTGGAAGGGCTGGTCGCTGCCGAGTTCCTGGCGGGTCCGGAACAGCAGGTCGAGCAGTTGCGGGTCGATCTTG
>DATIUN010000326.1:0-20173 GCA_035466795.1 Azonexus sp.
CCGCTGACGCCGATCCAGTTGTCCGCCGAGCGTCTCCAGTTCAAGCTGGCCGGCAAGCTGATGAACGGCGACGCCGACATGCTGGCGCGCAGCACGCAAATGATCATCAACCAGGTGCAGGCGATGAAGCGGATGGTCGACGATTTCCGCGACTATGCGCGTTTGCCGGTGCCTGAAGTCGAGCCGCTCGACCTCAACGCGTTGATCAGCGAGGTACTCGGGCTCTACGAAAGTTCGGCAGTGGCGATCGAGACGCAATTCGCCGGCGATCTGCCCAAGGTGCTGGGCGATGCGACACAATTGCGTCAGGTCATTCACAATCTGCTGCGCAATTCGGAAGATGCGCTCGAAGGACGGGATGCCGCGGCCATCCGCATCGTGACCGAGCGTGCCGGCCAGCAGGCAAGGCTGTTGATCGCCGACAATGGCCCCGGTTTTCCGCTCGAACTGCTGCCGCGCATCTTCGAACCCTATGTCACCACCAAGGCCCGCGGTACCGGGCTCGGCCTGTCCATCGTCAAGAAGATCGTCGATGAGCATCAGGGCACCATTGAAATCAGCAATGCACCGGAGGGTGGCGCGCGGATGGACATCCGCCTGCCCCTGGTGAAGAAGGAGGAAGCCAAAAATGGCGATAATTCTGGTCGTTGACGACGAAGTCGGCATTCGCGAACTGCTCTCGGAAATCCTGATCGACGAGGGCTACGACGTCAGGCTGGCGGAACATGCCACCGCCGCCCGGCGAATCCGTGGCGAGCTGCGCCCCGATCTGGTTCTGCTCGACATCTGGATGCCCGACACCGACGGCATTTCACTACTCAAGGAATGGCATGCCGCCGGCCACCTGAACATGCCGGTCGTGATGATGTCGGGCCACGGCACGATCGATACGGCGGTCGAGGCGACGCGCTTCGGCGCCTTCGATTTTCTTGAAAAGCCGATCGCCTTGCAGAAGCTGTTGTCGACCGTGCAGAAGGCGCTCAAGCACGACACCCATCCGCAGCGGCCGCCGCTGACGCTGGACGCGTTCGGCCGTTCCGCGTTCATCAAGGAATTCAAGCGCCGGCTGGAGCAGGCGGCGGCCCGGGCGCCGGTACTGTTGCTCAAGGGCGCTGTCGGCGGCATGGCGGAAATCTGCGCGCGGACGCTGCAGCCGCCGCGCTCGCCGTGGCTCGACCTGTCGGGCGTGAGCAGCGCGCTGACCCAGGAAATGCTGGAAAAGGTGAATGGCGGGGTGCTCTTCGTGCCCGATCTCGCGGCGCTCGGCAAAATGCAGCAGATGAACCTGGCGTTCGCGGTCGACCGTCTCGAAAGGCACAAATTGCAGCTGGTCGCGGCGACCGTCACGTCGCTGAGCGCGCTCGCCGAAGCGGGATGGGACAGCAAGCTGCTGGCGCGCCTCGGCGACGTCTGGGTCGGCATGCCGCCGCTGGCCGGCCATGCCGATGAGGTGCCGGAAATCGCCGGACTCCTGCTGACCAACTTCGTCGAGCGCGGGGAAGTCCAGCCGCGCCGCTTTGCGACCGGCGCCCTCAACGCGTTGCGCACGCAGCCGTGGCAGAACCGCCCGGAAGCGAACTGGAACGACCTCTATTCGCTGGTTCGCAATCTGGCGCTGACCTCACTGGACGAGGAAATTTCAGCCGATGACGTGCTGCGCGTGATGCCGCAGGACGAGCAGGGCGGACAGGAGCTGGCCTCCCTGATTCCGCTGCTCGACCAGCCGCTACGCGAAGCGCGCGATGCCTTCGAGAAACTCTATTTCGAACACCACTTGCGCATCGAAGGTGGCAACATGACCAAACTGGCCGAGCGCTCTGGACTGGAACGCACGCATCTGTATCGCAAGCTGAAGCAACTGGATGTCAGGCTGGGCAAGCGCGGCGAAGAATAAGGCGGGCCATGCCGGCTTGAGAAAACGGGGGGTAGGTTCATGAAGGTCGTCATTCTGGGCGCCGGGCAGGTTGGCGCCAGCGTCGCCGAAGGACTGGTTTCCGAAGAAAATGACATCACCGTGGTCGATTACGACGGGCAGCGTCTTGCCCAGTTGCAGGATCGACTCGATTTGCGCACGGTGGTCGGCAACGCGGCGACACCCTCGGTATTGCGCAACGCCGGCGCCGCCGACGCCGACATGATCATCGCCGTAACGCAGAGCGACCAGGTGAACCTGGTGGCCTGCAAACTGGCGCACAGTGTTTTCAACGTGCCGACCCGCATCGCCCGCCTGCGCTCGCAGGATTTTCTGGCCGATGCCAGCCTGTTATCAACCGATAATTTCGCGGTCGATTTTGCGCTTTGCCCGGAACAGGTGATTACCGATTACATCCGGCGCCTGATCGAATTTCCGGAAGCGCTGCAGGTGCTCAATTTCGCGCGTGGGCGGGTCAGCCTCGTCGCTGTGCGGGCTTATGAAGGCGGGTTGCTGGTCGGCAAGCCGATCCAGCAGATGCGCGAATTCCTGCCGGCGGACATGGATGCGCGGATCGCCGCGATCTTCCGGCGCGACCAGGCGGTCTTTCCCGCCGGCGATACGGTCATCGAAGCCGGCGACGAAGTCTTTCTGCTAGCCGCCGCCGAGCATATTCGTCCGGTCATGCGCCAGTTGCGACGGATGGTCACGCCGGTTCAGCGCATCATGATCGCGGGCGGCGGCAACATCGGCCTCAGACTCGCCAAATCCCTGGAGAAGCGATACGAAATCAAGGTGATAGAGGGGCGCAAGGAGCGCGCCGAACTGCTGGCCGGCGAACTGGACAATGCGCTGGTGCTGTTGGGTGAGGCGACGGACGAGGAGCTGCTCGAACAGGAGAACATCAGCGAGATGGATCTCTTCCTTGCCGTGACCAACGATGACGAAGACAACATCATGTCCGGCAGTCTGGCCAAGCGTCTGGGCTGCAAACGGGTGCTCGCGCTGATCAATCGCCGGGCCTATGCCGAAATGATCGAGGGCGGGCCGATCGACATCGGCATTTCGCCGGCCCAGGTGTCGATCGGTACCTTGCTTGCGCACGTAAGGCAGGGCGATGTGGCCGAGGTGCATTCGCTGCGCCGCGGCGCAGCGGAGGCGCTGGAAATCGTCGCCCACGGCGATGCCAAGAGCTCCAAGGTGGTCGGCCGGCGAATCGACCAGATCGACTGGCCGCACGGGGTGACGATCGCCGCCCTGGTGCGCAATTTCGACAAGGCGGTGGTTGTCGGCCAGACCGATAACTGGACTGCGATCACCAGCCATGGCGAGGTAGTTATCGCGCATCACGACACGGTGATCGAGCCGGATGACCACGTGATCGTTTTCTGTACCCGCAAGCAGCTGGTCAAGAAGGTCGAAAAGCTGTTCCAGGTCGGATTCCACTTCTTCTGAGAGGTCGACCGTGACCCGCTTTGCCCCTGTTTATCGTGCGCTGGGCATGATCATCATGCTCTTCGGCCTGACCATGCTGGCCCCGCTGATCCTGTCCTATGTCACCGAGGATGGCGCGCAGACTGCCTACGACGAAGCCTTCGCGCTGACCATGTTGTGCGGCGCCTTCCTTTGGTACCGCTACCGCAGATGCAAGCGCGAGCTCAACATCCGCGACGGCTTCCTGATGGTGGTGCTGGTCTGGTCGGTACTGCCGGCCTTCGCCGCCATCCCGCTGATGATCCACTTGGGCATCAGTCATACCGATGCCTATTTCGAGGCGATGTCCGGATTGACCACGACCGGTTCCACCGTGCTTTCGAATCTCGACACTCTGCCGATGTCGATCAACCTCTGGCGTCACCTGTTGGTGTGGGTCGGCGGCATGGGCCTGATCGTGCTGGCGATCGCGATTCTCCCGCTACTCGGCATCGGTGGTCGCCAGATGTTCAAGGCCGAGACGCCGGGGCCGATGAAGGACGCCAAAATGACGCCGCGCATCGCCGAAACGGCCAAGGGCCTGTGGCTGGTCTATTTTGGTGTCACGGTGGCCTGTATCCTCGGCTACCACTGGGCGGGAATGAACTGGTTCGACGCCTTCTGCCATGCCTTCTCGACGATGGGCCTGGGTGGCTTCTCGACCCATGATGCCAGCTTCGGTTTCTTCGATTCACCGGCGATCGAAATGGTCTCCATTGGCTTCATGCTGATTGCCGGCATGAACTTCGGGACGCTCTTTCTGGCAGTCAGTGGCCGTTCGCTATGGCCTTACATCCGCGATCCGGAGGCGGGCTGGTTCCTTGGTGTCACGCTGCTAAGCATCTTCATGATCGCTGTTTATATCTGGAAGGACGGAATCTACGCGGATTTCGATACGGCCCTGCGCTATTCTGCGTTCAACGTCGTTTCGATTGCGACGACGACCGGCTACGCGAGTGTCGATTACGCACTCTGGCCGATTTTCGCGCCGCTGTGGATGCTTTTCCTGTCCAGTTTCGTCACCAGCGCCGGGTCGACCGGCGGTGGTATCAAAATGATGCGCGCCTTGCTGCTCTACAAGCAGGTGTTTCGCGAACTGGTTCGGGCCATGCATCCGAACGCTGTCTACAACGTCCGCATCGGCGGCCAGGTGGCGCCACAGCACATCCTCTTCGCGGTACTGGCTTTTGCCTTCATGTACATGGTCAGCGTCGTCTCGCTGACCCTGATCATGGCCTTTACCGGTCTCGACATCGTTTCGGCCTTCACCGCGGTGGTCGCCAGCATCAACAACACCGGGCCGGGACTTGGCGTGGTCGGGCCGTCGACGACCTACGAGGCGCTCGGTGATTTTCAGACCTGGGTGTGCACTTTCGCCATGCTGCTAGGGCGCCTGGAAATTTTTACCTTGCTCGTCGTGCTGACCCCGGCCTTCTGGCGCAAGTGACCCGGAAAAGCGGATAATTGCGCCTTTCCGATTTTCTGGCGGAGTCCTCAGTGAGCCGACCCAAGAACGATACCTTTCTGCGCGCCCTGCTCAAGGAGCCGACTGACTACACGCCACTCTGGCTGATGCGCCAGGCCGGTCGCTATCTGCCTGAATACTGTGAAACCCGCAAGCGCGCCGGCAATTTCCTGAATCTGTGCAAGACACCGTCGCTGGCCTGCGAAGTGACACTGCAACCGCTGGCCCGCTACGATCTCGATGCGGCGATCCTCTTTTCCGACATCCTGACCGTGCCTGACGCGATGGGTCTCGGCCTGTATTTTTCGGAAGGCGAAGGCCCGAAATTCGAGCGACCGCTGCGCGAGGAGTGGGCGATCAATGACCTGACTGCGCCCGACCCGTTTGATCACCTGCGCTACGTGATGGACGGGGTGGCCGAAATCCGCCGCGCGCTGGACAATTCGGTGCCGCTGATCGGCTTTTCCGGCAGCCCCTACACCCTTGCCTGTTACATGGTCGAGGGGCAGGGTTCGAGCGATTTCCGCCATATCAAGACGATGCTCTACAACCGCCCGGACCTGCTGCACCGCATCTTGGCGGTGACAGCCGATTCGGTGACCTCGTATCTCAACGCGCAGATCGACAGCGGCGCCCAGGCAGTGATGATTTTCGATACCTGGGGCGGTTCGCTTTCGGCTGCGGCCTACGAGGAGTTTTCGCTGCAATACATGCGGCGCATCGTCGCTGGCCTGAAGAGGGAAAAGGACGGCCAGCGCATCCCGAGCATCGTATTCACCAAGAACGGCGGCTTGTGGCTGGAAAAGATCGCCGCCATCGGCTGCGATGCAGTTGGCCTCGACTGGACGATCGATCTCGGCGAAGCACGCCGTCGTGTCGGCGACAAGGTGGCGCTGCAAGGCAACCTCGACCCGAATGTCCTGTTCGCTGCGCCGGAAATCGTTGCCGCTGAAGCGAAGAAGGTGCTCGACAGCTTCGGTACGGGTGATACCGGTCATGTTTTCAACCTCGGCCATGGCATTTCGCAATTCACTCCGCCGGAAAGCGTGACGGCATTGGTCGAAGCAGTCCATTCCCACAGCCGCGCGATGCGCAAGCAGGGCCGTTGACCGGAATTTCAGGCTTGACTTATGCACAGAAATTGCAGTTGGCGGAAAATATTTTGCCGAAATGCCTTGACACCTTGAAATTTTCATAAGTGATTGAATTTGTTCGATTTGTTGCGTTGCCTAATTTTTCGGCAAAGTAACAAAATCCTTACGGTTTCGTTACTTAGCACAATCACCCGAAAGCAATCCACAAAGTTATCCACAGCTTTTGTGGACAAGCCATAACCCCTGATTTACAAGGGGTTTATCCAGCATTGCGAGAAGCCGGCCATGCCTGTACTTCGTGTCGCACTCGACCTGCCGCTGCATCGCCTGTTCGACTACATGGCGGAGTCGGCTTCTTCTGCCGACGTCGGCTTCCGGGTTCGGGTTCCGTTCGGAAAGGGTGAACGAATCGGCGTGATTGTCGAGGTGGTGGATGGCAGCGACTGGCCGGTCGCGCAACTGAAAGCTGCCGGCGAAATCCTGCGCGACTTGCCACCGCTGCCCCCCGATTTTTTCAGACTCTGCGAGTTTGCCAGCGCTTACTATCAGGCCGCGCTCGGCGAAGTCGTCATGCAGGCGCTTCCCGCCGGGCTGAAGCGGATCACCGCGCCGGTCCGGCGTTCAGGGCGTGCGCTCAGTCCGCCACCGCTTGCGAGTCTGCCGGAACTGACGGTAGAGCAGTCCGTGGCGTTGAGTGCCATCGACCCGCAAGCCGGATTCAGCGCCCATTTGCTCCATGGCGTGACCGGCAGCGGCAAGACGGAGGTGTACCTGCGCCTGATCGAACGGATGCTGGCGGCCGGAAAACAGGTGTTGCTGCTGGTGCCGGAAATCAACTTGACGCCACAGCTCGAAGGTCGGGTGCGGGCACGCTTTCCGGAAAGCATGGTCGTGTCGCTGCACAGCGAACTGGCCGAAGCCGCCCGCGAGCGCAACTGGCGGGCGGCGTTTTCCGGCGAAGCGAACATTGTTCTCGGCACCCGGCTGGCGATTTTCACGCCGCTGCCGCGCCTTGGACTGATCGTCGTCGACGAGGAGCATGATCCATCGTTCAAGCAGCAGGATGGCATGCGCTACTCGGCCCGCGACGTGGCGGTATTTCGCGCGCATCAGTTGGGCGTTCCGGTCCTGCTCGGCTCGGCCACGCCGTCGCTGGAATCCTGGGCCAACGCCCAGGGCAAGCGTTACGGCCTGCTTGCCCTGCGCCAGCGGGCCAATCCGCAAGCGGCGCTGCCCGCGGTCCACCTGCTGGATACCCGCAAAATGGTCTTGCAGGATGGCGTCAGCGAGCCGCTGATCGCGGCGATCGGGGCGCGTCTTGAGCGCGGCGAGCAAAGCCTGGTCTTCCTCAATCGCCGGGGCTATGCGCCGGTTCTGGCTTGCGCGGCCTGCGGCTGGGTGTCGCGCTGCCAGCGTTGTGCCGCCAATCTGGTTCTCCACCTGGCTGATCGCCGCCTGCGCTGCCATCATTGCGGATTCGAGAGCCGCGTGCCGAAAGCCTGCCCGACCTGCGGTAACCAGGATATCCATCCT
This sequence comes from Azonexus sp., assembly GCA_035466795.1. GTDB lineage: Bacteria > Pseudomonadota > Gammaproteobacteria > Burkholderiales > Rhodocyclaceae > Azonexus. The sequence goes on from DATIUN010000326.1 coordinate 7,478, forward strand.
TTCGGCCGCGGCACGCAGCGCCTGGAAATCTGGCTACAGGCGCAGTTCCCGCAAGCGCGCATCCTGCGCGTGGACCGCGATTCGGTCAAAAGCCGCAAGCAGTGGGAGACGATGCTCGAACGCATCCACGGTGGCGAGGCTGATATTCTGGTCGGCACGCAGATGCTGGCCAAGGGCCACGACTTCCCGAAACTGACGCTGGTCGGGGTGCTCGGTGCCGACTCCGCCTTGTTCGCCGCCGACTGGCGCGCGCCCGAGCGCCTGTTTGCCCAGTTGATGCAGGTGGCGGGGCGGGCGGGGCGCGCCGAGTTGAAGGGCGAGGTGCTGATCCAGACCCAGTACCCGGATCACCCGCTGTATGCCGCGCTGGTCGCCCACGATTATCCCGGCTTCGCCGCTACACTGCTGCGCGAGCGCGAGCAGGCGGGATTTCCGCCTTATGCCTTCCAGGCCATGTTGCGCGCCGAGGCGCCGGATATGTCGGCAGCCATCGCCTTCCTCGCCAGCGCCCGCGCCTTGCCGGTCGTGCAGGAGCACGCCGACGTCGTACTATACGATCCGGTACCGATGAGGCTTTCCCGGCTGGCCAATCTGGAGCGCGGGCAGTTGCTCGCCGAGTCCCATTCGCGCCCGGCGCTCCAGGCCTTCCTGCCGCGGTGGCGGGAAGCCATCGAAGGTATCAAGGCGCCATCGAGGTTGCGCTGGCATCTCGAGGTAGACCCGCTGGAATTCTGAAACCTGCCTCAGCCGCGCTTTGGAGAAACAGCCAGCCAGGCGATGGACGCGACCTGCCCGCCCAGCAGCGTCATGAATGCCGCGCGGTAAGCGGTTTCGGCGTTCCACCCGCCAGCCTGAAGCAGGTCGACCAGGATCCCGAAACCCCATTGCAGGCCGAACGCGCCGGCGAAGACGAGCAGGTTGAGGGCGGTGTTGGCGCGCCCCGACAAGGCCGGTGGAAAGGCCTGGGCGACCAGCGAATAGGCGATGTTCGACAGCGAGAAGCAGACGCCGAGCAAAGGCCACAGCAGGTCGCCGCCGAAGGTCGGGAAAAAGGCCAGCGAGGCCAGCGCCGTGATGGCCGCTGCCATGGCGCCGAGAAAGACGTTTTCAAGCTTGACCCCGCGGCGCACCAGTCCGGTGGCGAAGAAGCCCATGAACAGGAAGCCGGCGAGCATGGCGGCGCTGATCCAGGTCAGCCGGGCAGCGATGGCGGCACGGTCCATGTGCTCGATGACGTTCATCCAGCGCGTTGCCCACAGGCCCTGAAGCGCCATGAAGCCGCCGGTCAGCCAGAAACCCAGCGGCGCGTAGCGCCAGAAGTGACGGCTGAAGAAGATCTGTTTGACGCCGCTGAACTGCTCGGCAAGGCCGGCACCTTTGCCGGCATTCGGCTTGTCCGGGACGAACCACCACAGCGCGCCGGCGACCAGCACGGTGATGACGGCGAGGGCGAGAACGATCTCGCGCCAGCCGGTGATGCCGAGCGCAACTTCGAGCGGCTTGGCGGCGGCCAGCGCGCCAAGTCCGCCAGAGGCCATGATCCAGCCGGTCAGCGAGGCCTGGCGCTCGGGCGGGAACCACTGCGAGAAGGCCTTGAACGAAGCCATCAGGCAGGCCGAGACGCCCAGGCCGATCAGTGCGCGTCCGACAGTGAGGCCGGCGAGCGTATCGGACCAGGCGAAGGTGGCGGCGCCGGCAGCGGCGACGAGCAGCAGGGCGGCCTCGACGCGACGCGGGCCGAAGCGATCGAGCAGCATGCCGAGCGGCAGCTGGGCGGCACCGAAGGCGAGGAAGTAGGTGCTGGTCAGCAGGCCGAGTGCGTTGTCGCCGAGCCCGAGGTCGCGCGCCAGCACCGGCCCGATGACGGCGTTGGCCGTGCGGTAAAGGTAGGACAGGAAATAGCCGGCGGCAAATGGCAGAAAGAGGCGCAGCCACAGCTGGCGGTTGTCGAGTGCCATTACAAGTCTTCCGGTTTCACGTGGAACGCCGCCGCTGGCGGCGCGGACAGCCCCGGCTGTTTTTCCAGCCAGGCCAGTCGGTCGAGCATCTTGCGTTGCCAGCCGCTGGATATGCCCGGTGTGGCGGCCAGTTGCCGGAGGGCGTCGAGCGGTGGGCGATGGGCCTGCCAGAGGGTCATTGCCGCGGCGAGGGTGAGGTCGTCGGCGTTGGTTTCGAGAAGATCGAGCGTCGCATCCGGCGCCACCGTTCCCGGCTGCAGCACGCGAAAATACCAGCCGGTCAATTGCTGCGCGGCGATGAAGGCCGCCATGCCGTCGACGCCGAAGCGGTCGTCAATCTTCCAGCACGGGCTGCGCGGCTGGCAGAGCTGCAGGCGGGCGTCGCCGAGCTGGAAGACATCGCCGACCCGAACTTGCGTTTCGTCGAGTGTCGCGCTGGAAATGTTTTCGCCCAGGCTGCCGGGTTGCAGTTGCCCGGCAGCTTCCGGAAACTTTTCGGCAAGGCGTGTGTAGTGGGTTGCCGGATAGAGATGGACGGCCTTTTCCGGCCCGCCGTGGACACGGCGGTCGGCCTGCTGGTCGCCGGCAAAGCCTTCGAAACCGAGCTGCAGGGGGGCGCGCACCGGGTGCTTGTACATGCCGGTCGGCCGGCCGCTTTCAGGCAGCGGGGCGATGGTGCCGATGAAGAGGGAAATGAGTGCCATGATCCCTCGATTTTGCCATCAATCCCACAGCCATGCCGCGCCGCGCACCCCGGACGAATCCCCATGGACCGGCGGCAGGATGCGCGTGTGGAAAACATCGGAAAAGACGTGTGGACCGCAGCAGGCCGGCAGATTGCGATAGAGCCGTTCGAGGTTCGAAAGGCCGCCGCCGAGGACGATGACCTGCGGATCGAGGATGTTGATGATGCCGGCCAGCGCCCGCCCGAGGCGCGCTTCATAGCGTTGCAGTGTCGCCCCGCAGCCGGGGTCGCCAGCTTTGGCGCGGTCGTCGATTGCCGCTGGCGACAAGGTTTGCCCGCAGTGGACGGCATGGTCGCGCGTCAGCGCTGGCCCGCTGAGATAGGTTTCGATGCAACCGCTGCGTCCGCAATAGCAGGCGGGCAGGGGAAGGTCGTCAGCGGCGGGCAGGGGCAGCGGATTGTGACCCCATTCTCCGGCAATCGCGTTGGCGCCGGTCAGGATCCGGCCGCGCACGACGATGCCGCCGCCGACGCCGGTGCCGAGAATGACCCCGAACACGACTTCCGCGCCGCGCCCGGCGCCATCGCTGGCTTCGGACAAGGCGAAGCAGTTGGCGTCGTTGGCCAGCCGGACCTCACGCCGCAGCAGGCTTTCGAGGTCACCGCGCAAGGCCTGGCCGATCAGGCAGGTCGAGTTGGCGTTCTTGATCAGTCCGCTGGCCAGCGATTCGGCGCCGGGTATGCCGACGCCCACCGTCCCGGGCTCGCCCAGATCGCTTTCGACCGCCGCGACCAGCCCGGTGACTGCACGCAGGGTTGCCGGATAGTCGCCCTGCGGCGTGGCGACACGCCGGCGCATCCGTTCGCTGCCATCCGGCCCGAGCGCAATGACCTCGATTTTCGTACCGCCGAGGTCGACGCCGATGCGCAGCTGGTTCACGCGTGAGCCGTCGCGCTTGTGTTCGCCATACCCTGTCGCCGGTGGATTGGCGTTAATATGTGCTGCCATGTCCGTCGCTCCCCCGGCCCATTCTGCATGAAGGGTCGGCCGTCTGACAAGCCGGACGCGGGGCACTTGAGGAGTCTTCGATGTTGGTGAAATTCGTATCGAGCGAGACCGGTGAATTGATGATGTTCGCCGAAATGGCCGGCACTCTATTGCGTGCTGCCGGCAAGGAAACGGGCCGGCGCGGTGCCTTTACCCGTGATGAGATGCTGCCGGCCGCGCAATTGCTGCGCGCGGCCGTCGCGCGGGGCGAGGCAGGCGACAGCAAGGCGAACGACGACGATGAAGGCGCCGAGCAGCCGGTTGCGCTCGGCCCCCGCGCCTGGCCGCTGATCGACATGCTGGAGCGGACCGCGAAGGGCGGCGCGCAGGCCAGTATCGTCTGGGAAGCGGCGGCCGATTTTTAGCCCGCCGCGCGGTTGCGCCGGCCGTACCTCAGCCTTACTTGCGGGCGTCGGCCTTCTTGCGCCAGCGGGCGGCATCGGCTGCCGTCGGTTCGGCGAATTTTCCGCCGCCGGCGTTGGCCATATGCACGACACCGCGTGCCACCTCGAGGTCGGTCAGCGCCGGGTTGCCGCCCATTGCCGGCATTTTCCGGATGCCGCGCAGCGCGGCGGGGACGAGATCGTTCAACCCTTCGCGGACCAGCTTGCCCCAGCGCTTGCGATCGCCGAACACGGGCGCCTCGTGTTTCCCCGTACCGTGACAGTCGCTGCAGACAGTCTCATAGACTTCGGCGCCGGTCTTTTCCTGGGCGGCGGCGGACAGGGGAAGGGTGGGGAGCAGGGCGAGAAGGAGGGCGGTACGGAGGCGCATGAAATGTTTCCCGGTGATCGGAAGCAGACGCCCATTTTAATGCGATAGTTTGCGCATGAAAATTTGTGTTGCGCTCATTTTTGCCTGTTTCTCGGTGTCGGCCGCGACCGCGGGGAGTGCAGGGCCAACTGCCGCCGCGCCGCAGGTGGCGGTCGATGTCGGTCATACGCTTGGCGAACCGGGAGCGATCAGCGCGCGCGGACGTAGCGAGTTCGACTTCAACCGCGAGCTTGCCGGACTGCTGGTACCGGCCTTGCGTGCCCGGGATGTGACGGTGCGCGAGGTCAATTTTTCCGGCACCATCGGCAGCCTGGCCGAGCGACCGGAACAGGCACGCGGCAGCGACTTCTTCATTTCCATCCACCACGACTCGATCGCCACCGAGTACCTGCAATTCTGGGACTGGGATGGCAGCGAGGCGAGTCATACGACATTCAAGCGTGGCTTCGGGATTTTTGTCTCACGGCGCAACCCCGAACTTGCGGCCAGCCTGCGTTGTGCGTCGGCGATCGGCGCCACGCTGCGGCGCGCTGGCTTCGAACCGACGCAGTGGCATGCGCGAAAGCATCAACCGGCCGATGCAGCGAATGGTGTCTGGTATTACGACAATCTGGTGGTGCTGCACAAGGCGACCTTCCCCGCCGTGCTCTTCGAGGCCGGCGTCATCAAGCATCGCGAGGAAGAACTGGAACTGCTCGATGGCGATCGCCAGGCGCGCATGGCCGACGGGCTGGCGACGGGCATCGCCGGCTGCCTGTTCGTTACAGGAAAACTGGCTCGGGAGTGAGGTCGATCCCGAAGCGGGCGTGAACGGCGACCTGCACCGCCGCCATCGTTCGCCGCACGTCGGCACCCGTGGCGTCCCCGTGATTCACCAGCACCAGCGCCTGCTTTTCATACATGCCGACCGGGCCAAGGCGCCTGCCCTTCCAGCCGGCCTGCTCGATCAGCCAGCCGGCCGCGAGCTTGACCCGGCCATCCGGCTGCGGATAGCGCGGCAGGCCCGGATGCGCGGTGGCCAGCGCGGCCGCCAGGGCGGCATCGACCAGCGGATTGTGGAAGAAACTGCCGGCATTCGGTGTCACCGCCGGGTCCGGCAGCTTGCGCCGGCGGATGGCGATGATGGCGTCGGCGACGTCCTGCGGCGTCGGCGCGGTTAGGTTTCGGGTCGCCAGTTCCTGCGCCACATCGGCATAACGCAAGTTCGGCTGCCAGGCCTTGGGCAGGCGGAAAATCACCGAGGTGATCGCCATGCGCCCGCTCAGGTGCCAGCCTTCCTGCTTGAACAAGCTGTCGCGGTAGGCGAAACGGCATTGTTTGCGGTCGACGGTAAAAAATGCCCGTTTTTCAAAATCCCAGGCACGCAGCGCGTGAAAGCGCTCGGCGACTTCCAGCCCGTAGGCGCCGATATTCTGGATCGGCGCCGCGCCGACCGTACCGGGAATCAGGCTGAGATTCTCCAGCCCCGGCCAGCCCTGCGCCAGCGTCCATTGCACGAAATCGTGCCAGTTCTCGCCGGCTCCGGCCTCGACGTACCAGGCCTCGGCATCCTCGTTCGACAAGCGCTTGCCGGGAATGCCCATGTGCAGCACGAGGCCGTCGAAATCGCCGTTTAGCACCAGGTTGCTGCCGCCGCCGAGGATGAAGCGCGGCGTCTGGCGCAATTCGGGTGCGGCAAGCTGTGCCGCGTCGCCGATGGCGGCGTAGAGGGCGGCCCGACCCGGCAGGGCGAGGGTGTTGAAAGCCTGGAGTTCGATGTCGTTCTGCGGCGTCATGGCGCAAATTTTCCCCGATTCCCTGCTGTTCCGGGGAATTTTGTCCGCGCCGAACTCAGCGGCACTCCGCTTCCCAGGCGCGGCGCAAACCGGCATCGCCGGGTGGCGTTCCGTGGCACGGGTTCGTCGCCGGCTTTGCCTTTGTTCGAGGAGTTTCAGTCGTGGCTGGCGGGCGTCGCGAGTTGGCTGCTTTTTCTGCGATTTCAGGCAGGTAGGCGGTGGCGACCAGGAGAACGATCAAGGTCAGCCCCCCGCTGATCAACGGGTGCCGCTTGCCCGACCATTTTGGAACGAACAGCGCTGCCGCAATCAGCAGGGCGGCACCCCCGCCCAGCAGTGCGCCACCCAAGGCCCATGGAAGTGCGAGGAATGCCGGCGCGAAGGTATCCGTGTTGATGCCCGGTTGCTGAAAATACATCACGTAGCCGATCCAGCCGGCGCGCAGGCCAAGCACGGCACTGCCAATGCCGGCGAGCGCCAGACCGGCGGGCCAGCGAAACGCTTCAGCGTTCGGTTTTTGCAAGCGCGTCGTTCTCCATGCAGTCAGGCGGGCGTTCGATTTTGGTGGAGCACTCTGCCACCGTTTGCCTATCCAGGCCGATTCCACCCGCTCGCGTGACAGCCGCGGCCTTGGCGGGCAAAGCAGCGGGCATGTCGATTGTCACATTTGCATCACAGCAAGGGCGCCAGCCAGTATTCGGCATCCTTGAGCGACATGCCCTTGCGCTTCGCCCAATCCTCCAGTTGATCCCGCCCGATCTTTGGAATTGCGAAATAGGTTGCCGCGGGGTGGCCGATGAAGAAGCCGGAAACGGCGGCGGCCGGCATCATGGCGCAGGACTCGGTGAGGGTCATGCCGGCGTTGGCCGGCGCGTCGAGCAGGGCGAAAAGTTCGCGCTTGGCAGTGTGGTCGGGGCAGGCCGGGTAGCCGGGAGCGGGGCGGATGCCTTTGTATTGCTCGGCGACCAACGCCTCGTTGTCGAGTGCCTCGTCGGCAGCATAGCCCCAGTAGTGGGTGCGCACGCGCAGGTGCAGCCATTCGGCGGCGGCTTCGGCGAGGCGGTCGGCGAGGGACTTGAGCATGATCGCCGAGTAGTCGTCGTTGGATGCTTCGAATTCGGCGACACGGGCATCGATGCCGAGGCCGGCGGTGACCGCGAAGGCGCCGACGTAGTCACGTTCGCCGACATAGTCGGCGAGGGCCAGGTTAAAGCGGCCCTGCGGCTGCTTGTGTTGCTGGCGCAGGCCCACCCAGCGGGTGAGTTCGGTGGTCCGTTCTTCATCGCTGTAGATGATGATGTCTTCGTTTTCGCCGCGCGCCGGGTAAAGGCCGAAGACGGCTCTTGCGGTCAACCAGTTCTCCTCGACGATCTTGGCCAGCATGGCTTTGGCGTCGGCAAACAACTGGCGGGCGGTTTCGCCGACGGTTTCGTTTTCGAGAATGGCCGGATAGCGGCCGGCCAAGTCCCAGCTCTGGAAGAAAGGTGACCAGTCGATGAGCAACGCGAGATCTTCAAGATTGAGATCGAGCGCTTGCAGGCCCAGTTGGTTGGGAATGGTCGGGTAATGATGCTCGTTCCACGTGAAACGGTTGGCGCGGGCTTCGGCCAGCGTCACCAGCGTTGCGCCCTTGCGGCCGGCATGCTCGGCGCGGACGGCTTCGTACTCGGCAACGATCTCAGCCATGTAGGTATCGCGATTGTCATTCGACAGCAGCTTGGTGGCGACGCCCACGGCGCGCGATGCATCCGGAACGTAGATTACAGCGCTGTCCGTATTGGGGGCAATCTTGATCGCGGTGTGGGCGCGGCTGGTCGTTGCGCCGCCGATCAGCAGCGGTTGCTTCATGCCGTGGCGCTGCATTTCGCTGGCGACGTGCGCCATTTCCTCGAGCGACGGAGTGATCAGGCCGGACAGTCCGATGATGTCGACGCGATGTTCGAGCGCCGCCTTCAGGATGTTGTCGCAACTGACCATGACGCCGAGGTCGACCACGTCGTAGCCGTTACAGCCGAGGACGACGCCGACGATGTTCTTGCCGATGTCGTGCACGTCGCCCTTGACCGTCGCCATCAGGATCTTGCCCTTGCTGCCCAGCCCGGTGCGGGTCTTTTCCGCTTCGATGTAAGGCAGCAAGTGGGCGACCGCCTGCTTCATGACGCGCGCCGATTTGACCACCTGCGGCAGGAACATCTTGCCGGCGCCAAAGAGGTCGCCGACGTGGTTCATGCCGGCCATCAGCGGGCCTTCGATGACGGATAGCGGCGGCTTGCCTTCGGCGGCGAGCTGGGCGCGTACCTCCTCGGTATCGGCGACGACGAAGTCGGTGATGCCCTTGATCAGCGCGTGTTCCAGGCGCTTCTCGACCGACTGCTCACGCCACGAAAGGTCCGGGCCGCTGTCCCTGGCCTTGCCTTCCTTGACCGTCTGGGCGAAATCGACCAGCGCCTCGCCGGCACCTGGATTGCGGTTGAGCACCACGTCCTCGACCTTCTCGCGCAGGGTCGGTTCCAAGTCGTCGTAGATGCCGAGCATGCCGGCATTGACGATGCCCATGGTCATGCCTGCCTTGATGGCGTGGTAGAGGAAAACAGTGTGGATCGCTTCGCGTACGGCGTCGTTGCCGCGGAAGCTGAACGAAACGTTGGAGACGCCGCCGGAAATGTGGGCGTGTGGCAGGTTCTGCTTGATCCAGCGTGTCGCCTCGATGAAATCGACGGCGTAGTTGTCGTGTTCGGGAATGCCGGTAGCGATGGCGAAAATGTTCGGGTCGAAGATGATGTCTTCGGCCGGGAAGCCGATGCTCAGCAACAGGTCGTAGGCGCGCTTTGAAATCTCCGTCTTGCGGGCGAAGGTGTCGGCCTGGCCCTTCTCGTCGAAGGCCATGACGATGACCGCCGCGCCGTAGCGGCGGGCCAGCTTGGCCTGCTCGATGAACTTGGCTTCGCCTTCCTTCATCGAGATCGAATTGACGATCCCCTTGCCCTGGATGCACTTCAGTCCGGCCTCGATGACTTCCCATTTCGACGAGTCGATCATGATCGGCACGCGCGAAATGTCCGGTTCGGAGGCGATCAGCTTGAGGAAACGGTCCATCGCGGCGAGCGAATCGAGCATCGCCTCGTCCATGTTGATGTCGATGACCTGCGCGCCGTTCTCGACCTGCTGGCGGGCGACGGCCAGCGCGTCGTCGAAGCGGCCTTCGAGAATCATGCGGGCGAAAGCCTTGGAGCCGGTGACATTGGTGCGCTCGCCGACATTGACGTAAAGCGAATCGGCGCCGACATTGAACGGCTCCAGCCCGGACAGGCGCAGCTTCTTTTCGATTTCCGGCACTTTTCGCGGGTCGACCGCAGCAACCCGCTCGGCGATGGCCTTGATGTGCTCCGGCGCGGTGCCGCAGCAGCCGCCGACGATATTGACGATGCCGCTCTTCGCCCAGGTTTCGATTTCATCGGCCAGCATGTCGGCGGTTTCGTCGTAGCCGCCAAACGCATTGGGCAAACCGGCGTTCGGGTGGGCGGAGACGTAGCAGTCGCAGACGCGTGACAACTCTTCGACGTACTGGCGCAGTTCCTTGGCGCCGAGCGCGCAGTTCAGGCCGAAGGAGAGCGGTCGGATGTGATTCAGCGAATTCCAGAAGGCTTCGGCCGTTTGCCCGGACAGGGTACGGCCGGAGGCGTCGGTGATGGTGCCCGAGATCATCACCGGCCAACGGCGTTTCGTCTGTTCGAAGAAGGTCTCGATGGCGAACATCGCGGCCTTGGCATTCAGCGTGTCGAACACGGTTTCGACGAGCAGGATGTCGGCGCCGCCTTCGACCAGGCCGGTAGTCGCCTCGATGTAGTTGGCGACCAGTTCGTCGAAGCTGACATTGCGGTAGCCCGGGTCGTTCACATCCGGCGAGATCGACGCGGTGCGGCTGGTCGGGCCGAGGACGCCGGCGACGAAGCGCGGTTTGTCCGGGTTGGCGGCCGTGAATTCGTCGCACAACTCACGGGCGAGGCGGGCGCCCTCGAAATTCAGTTCGTAAACCAGCTCGGTCAGGTTGTAGTCGGCCTGCGACACCGAGGTTGAGTTGAAAGTGCAGGTTTCGAGGATGTCGGCGCCGGCTTCGAGATATTTGCGGTGAATGCCGCCGATGATGTCCGGTCGGGTCAGCACCAGCAAATCGTTGTTGCCCTTTACGTCGTGTGGATGATCGGCAAAACGCTGGCCGCGATAATCGGCTTCGCTTAGCCCGTGGCGCTGGATCATCGTGCCCATCGCGCCGTCGAGAACGAGCAGGCGCTCGGCGAGTAGGGCGGAGAGCTCGTTGGAACGATCGGCTTGCATGCGGTTTACCTCGGCAGGGCTGAATTGCACCGGGCGGTGTCGCAAAAAACAAACGGCGCCACAAACCGGCTGGGGTTTGCGAGCGCCGTTGATCATTGCCGAGCCTGGCCCGGATCAGGGTCGCAGCGCTCCTCGGCAGAGGCCGTAGTTTACTGTTCGCCGCGCGGACTGCCAAGTGCGTTGATTTATTTAGGCTTTCATCGCAACGCGCTTGCCCGCCTTGTTGACCCGCCCGCTTCCGGTATCGAAATGGACATTGAGGTAGGTTTCTTCGTTGTGCGGCATGCCCTCGATGTGCCATTCCCAGATTTCTTCGCTCAGGTTGGCGAAGGTTTCCACGCGCGCCGGCCGGCCGAGCAGGCGGCGGATCTGGTCGCGCGTCATGCCGGGGAGGGCCTTGGCGTAGTTGGCTTCGGTCAGCACCTGGTCGAGTTGGCGGACGATCTGGTCCGGCCCGAGGGTGATCATGTAGCAGTGCACGCCGGCCGGCTGCCGGGTGTATTCCCAGGTCACGCTGCCGTCTGCGTTGCGGAACTCGAAGCCGGGATTGCCCAGTTTGGCGCGCACTTCGACGGCGGTCGTGACGCCCGGCCTGATGTCCTGCAGCACGAAGCTGTCACACCCGGGCAGGATCGAGCAAATCGCCGCCAGCGCGGCGGATATCCAGTTGCGCGGTTTCATGGTTGGAGTTTACGCCCATCTTGCTTTGAGGTCATAATGAGACGCCTTCAAATTTACGGATATATCCATGCAGACGCTCGATCCACTGGCCGCTCATGAATTCCTGCAACGCGATCCTGATGCGGTGTTCGTGGATTGCCGGACCGAGGTCGAGTTCATGTGCGTCGGCCATCCGAAGGGCGCCGAACACGTCGCCTGGCGGGAAGCGCCGGAATGGGAGGTCGATCCGGAGTTTTCCAACAAGGTCAAGCATCTGGTCGCCGGCAATCTGGCGCGTCCGGTGCTGCTCATCTGCCGCAGCGGGGTTCGCTCGCGCGAGGCGGGCGAGGCGCTGGAAGCGGCGGGATTCGCCACGGTCATCAACGTGTCGGAAGGTTTTGAAGGCGCACTCGATGAACATCACCATCGCGGCACGCTCGGCGGCTGGCGCTTTCACGGCTTACCGTGGCATCAGAACTGAGCGCCGGTAGAGCAGGGCGGTCAGGCCGCCGAGAATGAGGAAACCGGCCATCGCGCCGGCCAGGCTCAGTGTCGATCCCCAGACCGCGGGGGCGATCAGCGCGGCGACTACGCCGTTGAACCCGGATTGCATGAAGGTTTGGCACGATGCCGCCATGCCGCGGTTGTCGGGGAATGGGTCGAGTGCAAAAAGCGTCAGGTTGGGCATCGCCAGCGACATACCCAGCGTGTAGACGAACAGTGGCGCGACGCTCCACGGCAGGCTGGGCGGCAAGGCCAGGTTTACGCCAAGATTGATCAGCGCGGCGGCGGCCATGGCGCCGTATCCCAGTCTGACCGTCGCGCCCGGCGAGCGCTTGCCGGCAAGATGTCCGGAGAGCCAGGAGCCAAGCATCAAGCCGCCCATCGCCGGACCGAAGAGCCACAGGAAGCCGGTTTCCGAAACGCCGAGGTGGGTCATCAGGAAGACCGGGGCGGACAGGACATAGACAAAAAATCCGGAGAAGTTGAGCGACAGCGCGCCGCTGGCGAGCAGGAAGGGGGGCGCGGTCATCACATTCCAGTAGGCCCTGCCGAGGTAGGCGGGGTGCAGCGACTGGCGCTTTTCCGGCGGCAGCGTCTCGGGCAGGAGTTTCCAGCAGGCGATCCAGAGTAGTGCGGTCGACGCCACCAGGAAGGCAAAAACCGAGCGCCAGCCGAACCAGGTCTGCAGCCAGCCGCCGATCAGCGGCGCGATCACCGGCGCCAGCGCGAACATCATCGTGATCTGCGAAATCAGCCGCTGGGCCGGCGGACCGTCGAACAGATCGCGGACGATGGCGCGGGTGATGACCATGCCGGCGCCGGCAGTGACGCCCTGCAGCGCCCGCCATACCCAGAGTTGCTCGATCGAGGTGGCGAAGGCGCAGCCGACCGAGGCGGCGCCGAACAGCGCGAGGGCGACGAGGATCACGCGCCGCCGGCCGAAGCGGTCGGAGAGCG
>DATIUN010000327.1:0-2939 GCA_035466795.1 Azonexus sp.
CTTGGCGGTCATTTGCCGTGACACCACCGAATCGCCCTCCGCGGCACGACGAATGGCATCGAGCAGCGCGTCCATCTCGATGTTCTTGAGCAGATAGCCGCTGGCCCCGGCCCGCAGCGCCTCCATCAGATCCTGCGCGTCCTCGGAGACTGTCAGCATCAGCACCTGCACCCCGGGCATTTCCTCGACGATGATCTTGACCGCCTCGAGTCCGCTGATCCCCGGCATGTGCAGGTCGAGGAGCACCAGATCCGGCTTCAGCGAGCGCGCCCGCTTGATGCCTTCCAGCCCGTCACTCGCCTCGTCGAGCACCTCGAAATCGTCATGGCGTTCGAGCAGCGTCTTGACGCCGCTGCGAAACAGGGCATGGTCATCGACCAGCAACACACGGATTTTTTCAGTCATCTCACGCAACCCTTGCTTGTTTTCTCGGCAGGACGAGGCGCACCAGCGCACCCTTGCCTGGTTCCGATGTTATCTGACACTCACCGCCGATGCGCTGCGCCCGCTCGCGCATGATCTGCAGCCCGACATGATGATCGGAACGGACCTTGGGTTCGTTGACCGGGTCAAAACCACCGCCATCGTCCGCCACTTCCACTTCGAGACCATCCCGCGAACGGCGGACGGTGACCCCGACCCGGCCGGCGCGCGCATGCTTGCGAATGTTGGAGAGCGACTCCTGAACGATGTGCATGATCTGGATTTCCGTATCCGGGTCGAGCGGCACGCCGTTGCCGTCGCGTTCGAAATTTGTCGCGATGCCGGTCTGCGCCTCGAACTTTTCGAGCGCCGCGACAATCGCCGAGTCGAGGTCCGACTGATGCACACGGGTGCGAAATTGGACCAGCAATTCGCGCACATGGTCGTAGCTTTCCTGCACCCCTTCGCGCAACTGCCCGGCAGTCTGCATCGCCTCCTCGCTGCGTCCCTTGCGCAGCGAATCCTGCAGCAGCTGGACCTGGATGTTGAGGAAGGCCAGACCCTGCGCGATCGAGTCGTGCAGATCCTGGGCGAGCAGGTTGCGCTCTTCGGAAACCGCCAGTTCCTTCTCGCGGGCTCGCAGCCGCTGGTTCTCGATGGCCACGCCGAGATGCTGGCCGAGCGTTTCGAGCAGATTGATCTCCTGATCAGAAACCGGACGCGGCTGCCGGAAATAAAGATTGAAGACGCCGATCCGCTGCCTGTCGTACTGGATGGTGAATGCCGTTGCCGTGGCAAATCCCTCACGGACACAGTTCCGCAATTTCATGCCCGGTGGCGGGTTGACCGTATCGAAGGCGATTGGCATGCCGGTCTCGATGACATCGCCGCACAGGCAGTCGCCGCAGCGCATTTCCGCTTCGCGCGCGACGAATTCGCCGGACAGTCCTTCGTGGGTCATCAGGTAGAGTTTCTCGGTATCGGCGGCGTACAGGCGAACGGCGCCGGCATCCGCGCCCAGCGCGGTACGGATCCGGCTGACGAACCCTTGGCAGAGCGCCTCGATCGGCGCGGGTTCGCTGAGAAAGGCGGTGATTTCGTAAAGAACGCCAAGTTCCCGATTGCGCTCGCCGAGACTCCGGGTCTTCGCCACGACCCGTTCCTCCAACGTGCCGTAAACCGCCTGCAAATGCTCGGCCATCTGGTTGAAGCCCTGCGCCAGACCGCCGAACTCATCGTCGGTCTTGACCGCCACGCGAACTCCCAGATCATTGTTTCCCATGCGCCGGATGCCGGCATGCAACTCGCTGACGGGTCGAATCACCTGGGCCATGAAAAACCAGACCAGAAAGACTGTTCCCACGGCCGCCAGCAAGACCAGCGCCGCCTGCACCGAGCGCAGGAGATTCGTATTCGCGGCATAGCTGTGCTCCATCGCCAGCACGAGGTCGTTGATGCTCCCGACGAAGCCCTCCAGCTCACTGGCGAAACGATCAAGCGCCGCCTCGCGACGTTCCGGCGCCACAGCGAGAAACTCCACAACCATCGGACGTACCGTCTCGCGCCACGAAGCCTCCACCGCAAGCAACTTCTGCTGGACATCCACATCGCGCGGCGGCGCCATGGGTCGCGCCGGATCGCCCTGGCGCAGATCGAGCAGCACCCGGTCGAAGCGTTCAATCTCGGTCTCCAGTCGGCTGGCGAACGCTGCGGCCTCATGCCGGTTCTCGAGTCCGCTCGACATCAGATGCGCCATGCGATAGGTGCGCATGCGCTGGCTGCCCGCGTCGTTGATCGCCGCCGCCACGCCTTCCAGTTGCCAGGAAAGGTAAAGCGTCATGGCGATTGCCGACAGGGCTGCCAGGAAAAATACGAACAGCATCCCGACGATTTTGCGGGACAGCTTGCCAGACAGGACGATCATCGGTGCCTCAAATACGCCATTGCCGGCACCTTAGCGCCATGTTCCCGAAAATTGCAAGCGCATGAATCAAATGGGGAAAAATGCGCATCCACTGCCCGCCCAAACATCCGGCAGCGCATTCTTTGCCGCGGCCGGAGCGGCCGCCGCCCGTGTCCACCACATATTTCGCGAAGGTGCTGCTATAGTGCCCCGCAAGCTCTCGGCTGAACGGCTTTCCCGCCTCGGTTCGACTGATATTGCTTCAGATCTGTTTACACATATCGACCAGGAATAGACATCGATGATCAACACTCGCATTCCATTGCAGGCGTCTGTTTTTTTCATATTGGCGCTCGTCGCCAGCATTGCCGCGGCGCAGAACGCGTCTTTGTCGGCAAGTCCGACCTATATCACCGTCAACGGAAAACCCATTCCGAAGGCACGTGCCGATCTGCTGGCCAGCACCATGCCGCCCGCCCAGAAACCTCGCGATGCCGATGCCATGCGCAAGGCGCTGGGCGACGAGCTCGTACGGCGCGAACTGGCGGCCCAGGAGGCAGTAAAGCGCGGGCTGGACAACCGCCCGGACGTCCAGGCGCAGATCGACATGGCG
>DATIUN010000328.1:0-2314 GCA_035466795.1 Azonexus sp.
GGCGACGCCCTGGGTCAGCATGTTGGCGTTGATCAATTGCAGCACGCCGATGATCTCGCCCTCGTGGTTGCGCATCGGCACGGTCAGGAAGGATTGCGAACGGTAGCCGGTCCGTTCGTCGAATTTCCGCGTTCCGCCAAAATCGAAGCCCTTGGCGACGTACGCGTCGGCGATGTTGACGGTCTCCCCGGAAATCGCCGCGTAGGCAGCGACCATGGTGTCGTTGGGCGAACCGTCGTCACGTTAGAGCGGCAGGTCGGGGAACTTGCCGGACACCGGATTGCCGCTGGTGCCGCCAAAGGCGATATTCAGCGAATCGGTGCGGACGATCTCGAAATGCAGGTGGCGCTTGTCTTCGGAAAGCAGGTAGAGGGTACCGCCATCGGCCCGCGTGATCGCCTTGGCGGCGAGTACGACTTTCTCCAGCAGGCGGTTGAGGTCGCGCTCGCTGGACAGCGACGCCCCGATGTCGTTGAGCTGTTCGAAGCGGCGGAAGAGGTCGTCAAGCGTTCCCACATCGATCCCCGGTTATTGCATGGCGGCGGTAAAAAGGGCTTTGCCCGGCACTGTCCTAGAACTCGAAAACCTGGTTGTTGCGCAACATCCGCGGCTTGAATTCGCCCAGACAGCGTTCGATTTCAGCCATGGTCACGTCCATCTGCCCCGGCTTCAGATGCGTGATATGGATTTCACATTGCCACTCGAGCTTACGCAATTCCGATGCTAGCATGCTCGGGCACAGATGTTTCGAAAGCACTGCCAGCGGCGCTTCACTATCGGGAAAGGCGCATTCGATGATGAGATGGCGCAGGTTATCGATCTGGTTGATGGCCTGCCAGAGGGCGTCGCACGGCCCGGTATCGCCGGAAAAAACCAGGCTGCCGGCCCCCGAATCCAGCCGGTAACCGACCGCCGGCACGGTGTGATCGACGGGCAGTGGCGTAAGGCGGCGCGCGCCGATGGTTACCGGCAGCAGCAACTCGATCGGCTGGTAGCGCATGAACGGTTTCCCGGTCGAGGGAATCTCGGTGAAATCGGGCCACACCAGCCAGTTGAAAACATGCTTGCGGAGAATGTCGAGAACCGGCGGGATGCCGTACACCGTCAGCGGCTTGCCGCGGCGATCGGCCACCGAATCGATCATCAGCGGCAGGCAGGCGATGTGGTCGAGGTGCGTATGGGTCAGGAAAAGATGATCGATGCGCGCCAGCTCGTCGATCGGGAGGTCTCCAACGCCGGTGCCGGCATCGATCAAAATGTCGTCGTCGACGAGCAGCGACGTGGTGCGCAGGTGCTCACCGCCGATGCCGCCGCTACAGCCGAGGATTCTCAGTTTCATGATCGAGTTTCTGGAATGGTCAAGGCACCCGCAGCGTTATCGAACAGGGCGTCAGGCCCTGATGACCAGTTCCATCCTGACGCCGGCAATTTCGACGACGTCCTTGTCTTCTAGCAGAAATGCATCGCCGTCGATCGGCGTGCCGTTGACGGTCGGAAACTTCGCGCCCTCGACATGGGTGACATAGACGCCGTCGGGGCGCCGCGAAATGACGGCAACCTGGACACCGGGCTTGCCCAGCGTGGTCAGGTTCTTTTCCAGATCCAGCACCTTGCCGGCATTGGGGCCGTTGAGCAGGCGGATCGTTGCCTTGGGCGGCGTCGGCGCCGGGGCGGCCTGCGGACGCGGAATCATGATCTGCGTATCGGCGAAAGTGCGCTCGGGTTCGGGATAAGTCGGCAGACCGGCGGCGCGCAGGGCAGGCGCATTGTCGGTGAAGCTGACGGGCTCTTCGGCCATGAACTTGAGCTTGTACTTGCCCAGTTCGATCACGTCGTTGTTCTTCAGGACGTGCTTCTGGATCGGCTGGCCGTTGACCAGCGTGCCGTTGGTGCTGTTCAGATCCTCGAGGAAGGAATCGTTGAGAATGGTAACGATGGTCGCGTGTTCGCCGGAGATGGCCAGATTGTCGA
The DNA here is from genome assembly GCA_035466795.1 of Azonexus sp. Lineage (GTDB taxonomy): Bacteria > Pseudomonadota > Gammaproteobacteria > Burkholderiales > Rhodocyclaceae > Azonexus. The sequence continues at coordinate 1,972 of DATIUN010000328.1, forward strand.
TCTGGATATCGTTGAGCGGCCGCCGGCCGATGGTCAGGCGCTCCGTGTTGAGCGGAATTTCCTTCAGCACCAGTCCGTCCATCGAGAGTATCAGTCTTGCCATCTTGCCTTCCCTGTCATCCCCTGCTTATCCGAACCGTGACACAAGCTTTCGCCACCAGCCCGCGCGCGCCGGGAAATCCCCTCATACATTGACCACCACCACCGAGACGTTGTCACGCCCGCCATTCTCGTTTGCCAACTGCACCAGTTCATCCGCCGCGCCGGCCGGATTATCCCTGAGATCGCGCAAGGTAAGCCCGATTTCAAGATCGTTGACCATGTCGGTCAGACCATCCGAGCA
>DATIUN010000329.1:0-7507 GCA_035466795.1 Azonexus sp.
GAAGAGGATGCCTTCCTTGATGGCGGTTTCCATCATCAGCACGTCATGGCCGTTGATCTTCTTGGCCTTGCCGGCGGCAACGAGTTCGGCGGCCTTTTTCCAGTTGATCACGTGCATGTAATCGGTGTCCTTGGCGGAGCAACCGGCTTCATACGGCGGGCGACCTTTTTCGATGCCGCCGACGTAACGCTCGGAACAGAAGGAGTTGGTGAACGACCAGCCGTCGGACGGACCTTTACCGGCGTCGGACAAGTCCTGGCTGTACGGCGGCAGTTCGAGCGAGAAGGAGCGCTTCGGATCGAGGCGGCCTTCCTTGCGGTCGAATTTCCAGTAGGTCACACCACCACGGTATTTCTCGTTGAATTCCTCGAGCGGGTAGAACTTCTTGTTCTCCAGCGGTGCGGCGTACTGGGCGGCTTCGATCACGTAGTCGGTGTTCGGCGTTACGAAAGCACCGCCGTGTTCGGACTTGTAGATCGGGTTGACGACGATCTGCTTGGTTTCAAAGTCGCGCAGGTCGATTACGGCGAGGCGCGGGTTGGCCTTGTCGTTGATGAACAGGAACTGGCCGTCGTACTTGCCATCGGTTTCGGAAATGGCCGGGTGGTGCGTGTCACCCCAGGTGATTTCCTTGCCGTCGATATTGCCTTGGCGCAGCACGGCCTTGGAGTTCTCGTCGAAGCCGTAGCCCTGCCACGGTTCCGGCGTGAACACGCCGATGTATTTCAGGATGCGCATGGACGGAATGCCATACACGATGATCTGGCCGGACTGGCCGCCGGAACTGAAGACGACGAAATCGTCGCGCTTGCCGGTCGGCACGTAGGTCTTGGATGCGGCCAGCAGATCCTGCTGGCTGAGACCGCGACGCTTCATGACGTCCTGTAGCGACTCGGCCGACCACGCGCTGGCAGCGCTGAAGCCGATCCCGGCGGCGACGAGCAGTACAGAGGATTTGACTGCAAATCTTTTCATTTGATATTTCTCCCAGGAAAACGAGAAGTTGAACTTCCTACCCTCCATCATCGCCTGCGACAAAACGTCACTGCGACAATTTGCCGCACACTGTATGCCGCTTCCCGGGTTAAAAACTTGATCTTTGCTAATTCTATCGGGGCGGGTTCAGCGAAAATGCACTATCGTGATCGGCCCGATTTCCAGAAGCCCTGTGGTGAACAAGAAAATACTGATTGATCTGATCGGCCTGCTGCTGATCGCGCTGGTCGTCGTCGTCGGCTACAAGCTCTCTCCGCTATTGCTGCCCAGGGCCGATGTGGTGGTGCAGCCGGATCCGGCCTGCAACCTGCAGCGTCAGGCCTGCGCGGTGTCCCTGCCGGCCGGCGGTGCCGTCGAACTGGCGATGGGGACGCGGCCGATCCCCATGGTCAAGCCTTTCGAGGTGCAGGTGACGACCAGCGGCTTTTCCCCGGGCCGGGTCGAAGTCGATTTCGCCGGCATCGAGATGAACATGGGCCTCAACCGTCCCGAGCTCGCGGCGCACGGCAACGGCCGTTTTGCCGCCCAGGTCACGCTGCCGGTCTGCATCACTGGCGCGATGGACTGGCAGGTGACGGTATTGATCGAGAATGGCGGCGAGCGCATCGCGATTCCCTGGCGCTTCAGTTCCGGGAGCCACGAATAAATGTCCGAACGTATCCTGATGACGATTGCCGGCCTGCTGGCGGCGCTGGTTCTCGGCCTGGCAATTTTCTGGCAACCCGAGTTGCCCGAACGGCCGCTGCCGAAGCCGGCGCTGCCGGAAGGCGGCGATTTCACGCTGCAATCGGCGGACGGCCCGGTGTCGCTCAAGGACTTTCGGGGCAAGTTGGTGCTGGTGTATTTCGGCTATACCTATTGCCCGGACATCTGCCCGACCTCGCTTGCCGCGACGGCCGAGGGGCTCAAGCAACTGACGCCGGAGGAACTGGCGCGGGTCGCGATGATCTTTGTTTCGGTGGACCCGAAGCGCGATACGCCGGCCAGGCTCAAGGAGTACGTCACTTTCTTCCATCCGGCCATCGTCGGCGTGACCGGCGCGCCGGAAGAGATCGCCGCCATCGCCAAACGTTATGGCGTCTTCTACGCCGAACAGAAGGTCGAGACCGCAGGTGACGGCTATGTCGTCGATCATTCGGCCGATACCTACATCATTTCCACCGCCGGCCAGCTGGTCGGCAAGATTGCCCACGCCACCCCGCCCGAGCAGGTGGTCGAAACCATTCGCAAGCATTTGAACCAACCCTGAAGGAGAAAATCGTCATGAAACACCTTTCCCTGCTGGCCGCCGGCCTGCTGTTTTCGGCGGGCGTGCTGGCCGCCGGCGCCGCCGACAATATTTCAGTGCAGGATCCTTATATTCGTCTCGCTCCGCCGAACGCCCCGGCGACCGCTGCCTTCATGGTGATCAAGAATGCCGGCGACAAGGACGTCAAGGTGGTCAAGGCCGATAATCCGGCGACGAGGGTGACCGAACTGCATACCCATATCAACGACGGCGGGGTCATGAAGATGCGTCCGGTGCCGGCGATAGAGGTCAAAGCCAAGGGCGAGGCGGTGCTCAAACCGGGCGGCCTGCACGTCATGTTGATCGATCTCAAGGCGCCGATGAAGGAGGGCGATTCAGTGCCGATCACGCTGACCTTCGATGACGGCAGCAGCAAGCAGATCGACGCCAAGGTGGTACGGCCGTCACCGGCGCCAATGCCGATGGACCACAAGCACTGATTTTCGGGCATTCTCGGGCGTCGACCGCGCCAATCGCAATCTTTTTCCTGCGCTGATTCTGGTCATGCGCGGTGCGGTCGGCGCGGAATATCCGGGCGGCCGGGCGGCCGTCACCGGTTCGCGGCAAGTGAGTATTTGAGGCGGGCCGTGAATTCGTTCACGGATGGTCCCGGCATGAAGCGGCATCATGTGCTCAACGACTCAATACGAGGTCTCGAGCCATGACAAAACACACCAGCAAGATGAATTCTTCGTCACCCGGCGTCTATCCGGGCAGCGACGTTCATGATCGTGCCGATGAGCGCAGCGGCGCCGGCTTCGTGTTGCGCGACACGCTGGACGATACCAAGGTTCGCGAAGTGAGCTTCGCCGAATTCCTGGCTGAACTCAAGAAGAACGGCAAGCAGGCGGCCTGATCGCTCCGGCGCCGGCCGGTCAACCACGGTCTAATTTTCGAGAAAGATTGCCGACGACCCCGGACTCAGGTCCGGACGGGTCGTTTCGAGAGCTTGCGCTGCAGGGTGCGTCGGTGCATCTTGAGCGCGCGGGCGGTGGCTGAAATATTGCCCTCGTTTTCGTTCAGCACGCGCTGGATATGTTCCCATTCGAGACGGTCGACCGACAGCGGTTCGTCCGGTGCGACCATGTCGAGATCGGGATCATCGTCGTTTTCGAAGGCACCAAGAATGGCCTCGATTTCGACCGGCTTGGCCAGGTATTGGACGGCCCCCAGCTTGATCGCGTCCACCGCCGTGGTGATGCTCGCGTAGCCGGTCAGCACGACGACGCGGCAGTCGGGGTTGATGGCCAGCAGTCGCGGGATCAGTGCCAGCCCCGAACTGCCGTTCAGGTTAAGGTCGAGCACCACGCGCGCCGGGACGAGTTCCGCCGCGACGGCGAGCGCCGCGACCGGGTCGGCCACCCCGCGCGCCGGATGGCCGCGCCGTTCCAGCGTACGTACCAGGACCGCGTTGAAGGTGGCGTCGTCATCGATGATCAGGGTCGCTTCGGGCATCAGGTTCTCGTATTCAGTTGGAGGCGGGCGAGCGCGCCGCCGGCGGGCGGGTTGAGCAGCAGCAGGCTGCCGCCGGTTTGTTCGATTGCCGAGCGGGTCAGCATGAGGCCGATCCCGCTGCCGTGTTCGTGTGCTGGAAACTCGACCTGGCCGCCCTGCATCAGAACCTCCCGCGGAAAGCCGGGTCCGTGGTCATGAATGTCGATGACGATCTCGTTCCCCGTCCAGCCTAGTTGAATGTCGATGGGCGCCGCCGAGGCGGTGGCCGCGTTGTTCAGCAGGTTGAGAATTGCCTGTTCCAGGCGCGGGTCGGCAACCACGCCCGGGGCAGGCCGGGCGCCGCTCACCTCAAGCCGGCTCTGCGCCTGCGGGCGCACGGCATGCCAGCGCTGGCGCAGCGCGTCGAGCCAGCGGTCGACCGGCTGAATGCCCGGATTTTCAAGGCGCTCGGCGCCGGCGCGGCGCGACAGGCCGGTGATGATTTCCTTGCAGGCGACGATCTGCTGGCGGAGCAGGGCGATGTCCTCATGCGCGGCGGCGGACAATTGCGGGTCGCGGGCGAGTTCGCCGGCGAGGAGCGACATGGTGGCGAGTGGTGTGCCCAGTTCGTGCGCGGCGCCAGCGGCAAGGGTGCCAATGGCGATGATCCGCTCGTCGCGCAGAGCCTGTTCGCGGGTCGCGGCAAGTTCGGCGTCGCGCTGGCGGATCAGGCGCGTCATGCGGACGACGAACCAGGCGATCATCAGCGCCGAGACGGCGAAGGTCAGCCACATGCCGAGCAGGTGCAGGCGGGTGGCGCGGGTGGCGTCGCTCAACGGCAGCGGCACGTAGAAGACCATCAAGGCCGAATAGGCGGCGACCGCGGCGAGGCCGACAGCCAGCACGCAACGGACGGGCAAGAGGAGCGCGGCAATGGCCACCGGCGGCAGGAGCAGCGAGACCAGCGGGTTGGTGGCGCCGCCGCTGAAAAACACCAGCGCGCTCAGCGTGGCGATATCGATCAGCAACTGGCTGAACAGTTCGCCTGCCGTTGCCGATGGCGCCCGCTTGAGCCGCCACTGCACGATCCCGTTGAACACGGCGGTGATGCCGATGATGGCCAGTAGCGGGACGGTCGGCAGCGGAATGTCGAGCGCGTCCGGCGCCAGCAGGGTCAGTCCCGCCATCAGCGCCAGGGCCACCCAGCGCGCCGTGATCAGGCGGTGCAGGTTGGCCGCATGGTTGGTGTCGCCGGCTGAACAGGAGGTGAAAGGCATGGGGCGGATTATGCGTGATTTGTGTCAATTTCCGACGCTGGCCGACGTGCGACAATTCGCCGCATCATTTCCGGGAATTTTCCTGCATGAAGCTGCGTGGCTTTATCACTCTTCTGATAGCCGGCTGGCTCACAGCCAGTGCGGCAGTGGCGGTCGACCTCGAAAAGGGCAAGGAAATCAACGGCACCTGCGCGGCCTGCCATGGCGACCAGGGCGCCGGCGGCAAGAAGGGTGAATACCCGCGCATCGCCGGTCAGCGCATCAAATATATCGAGAGTCAGTTGAAGAATTTTCGTTCGCGGACCCGGGTGAATATCCCGATGTTCCCCTACACCCAGGAGCGCGAACTCTCGGACCAGGACATTCAGGATATTTCCGCCTATCTGGCCGGTATCGAGTTGTCGAACAAGATGCCGACCTATACCGGCAAGGAAGATGCGCTGACCAAATTGCTGATGGCCGAGCGCGTCATGATCATCCCGCGCGCCGAGGGCAACCTCGAACATGGCGGGGCAATCTATCAGAAGCAGTGCGCCGCCTGCCATGGCAAGACCGGCATGGGCAAGGGAATGTTCCCGATGCTGGTCGGGCAATACACCAACTATCTGAAGCGCCAGGTCGATCTCTACCTCAAGGGCGACCGTCCGCACGACGAGACCGGCACGGTTGGCGTGCTGAACCGCCTCAAGGAACAGGACATCCAGGACATCCTGGCCTATCTCACCTCGATTCAGGAGCATACGGAATGAAACGACTGACAGTGGCCGCTATTGGCCTGCTGCTGGCGAGCGCTGCCTTCGCGCACGCGGGTGCCGGCAAGGTCGACGACAGCATGCCCGACGCCCAGAAGATCCGCTTCTGCGAGCGGGTCCGTGATTTCGCACTGCAGGCCTACTACGACCGCGAGAAGGGGCGGCCGATGAAAATCTTCGTGGAAGACGGCAGCGATGGCGCGCGCATCACCAATGTCGTCATCAAGCGCATCTACGAGGAGCCGCAGATTTCGAGCCCGAAAAAGGCGGAGACTTTCGGCCGTGCCACCTGCAACGAGCTGATGGGCAGCAAGAACGCGCCGGAATAATTGCGCCGCCTGTTTCGCAATTCGCGCGACGTCGATAAACTGCGCACATGAGCGAGATACTGATTACCCGCAAGCACCGCCTGACGGCGAAAAAGGCGAGGGCGGCCGCCGAACTCGTCGCCGCTGACCTGCAACAGGAATACAACCTGAATTTTGCATGGGGCGAGGACGGTGCGCTGCATTTCGACCGTGCCGGCCTGCATGGCCGGCTGACGCTGGCCAAGGGCGAGGCCACCGTTCAGGTTCATCTGGGATTTCTGCTGCGCCCGTTCCGCGGAAGCCTGGAACGGGAAATTCACGAATACTTCGACCAGCGTTTCGCCTAACCTTTCAGTTCCTTGATCAGGTCGATGTAGGCCTGTTTGGCGGCATCGCCTGAAGTGCCCTGCAGGTTCGCCCATGCATCATATTTGGCGCGCCCGATGAGGTCGGTGAAACCGGGGCGCCTGCCGCTGACATCGCCCTCGGTCGCCTGCTTGAACAGCGAATAGATCTTCAGGAGGGTCTGGTTGTCGGGGCGGTTGGCCAGTGTTTTTGATTCTGCGACGGCGGCGTCGAAGTCGGTTTTAAGGTCACTCATGATCTCTCCTCGAACGGTCTGTGAAATGTCGGTATTATAAGCGTCCCGCCTTTTTCCGGAGTTCGTGATGTCGTCTCGCGAGCGGATGTCCCCCGTCGATACAGCCTGGTTGCGCATGGATCGCCCCAACAATCTGATGCAGATTCTCGGGGTCATGCTGTTCGACGGAGATCTCGATGTGAAGCGTCTGAAGCGCGCAATCGAGGGCCGCATGCTTGGTCATCGGCGCTTCGTCCAGTGCGTTGTCGAGGACGGGGCCGGCTATTGGTGGCAGGACGACCCGCAGTTTTGTATCGACAACCACTTGAAACACGCAAGGTTGCCGGGGGCGGCCGGCAAGGTCGAATTGCAGGAATTCGTGTCCGGCCTTGCCTCCGAGTCCCTCGATCAGGAGCGGCCGCTGTGGGAGTTTCACCTCGTGGATACCGCGCTTGGGGGACAGGCGCTGGTCATGCGCATTCACCATTGCATCGCCGACGGCATCGCACTCGTCGGCGTCATCATGTCGATGACCGAGGGATTGCCGGGCGGGGCGGTTCACCGGACGCGGCCGGCGGCCCGGCGCGGGGAGGCGGCGGATGAAGGCGACAGCTTCTGGGACATGCTCTGGCGACCGATGGCAGAGGCCCTGCAGAACCCGGTCCGGACGTCGACCAATCTCATCGGGAAATCCGTCGACATGCTTTCGCATCCGACGCAGATTGCCCATTTCGTGCGCCTCGGCAGCGATATTGCCCTGGAAATCGCCAAGTTGGCGTTCATGGCCAATGACAGTGCGACGCGCTTCAAGGGAACGCCCGGCCTGCACAAACACTTCGCCTGGTCGGAGCGGCTGGCGCTACCGGAGATCA
>DATIUN010000330.1:0-2950 GCA_035466795.1 Azonexus sp.
TCTTGCTGTGATGTGACAGCAACTGTCATCACGGCGTAGTGCGGGCTGATTACCGTGAGCGCAATTACGGAGCCGCGATGCAAGAACCAACACCGCACAAACTGGGCCTCGATCCGGCCAATGAATCTCCCTTCAAGGGCAAGACCGGCCTGCGCCGGGTCTGGAATGCCTTCAACTACTCGCTGGCCGGCCTCAAGGCGGCCTATCTCTGCGAGGACGCCTTCCGCCAGGAAGTCTGGCTGGCGTTGCTGCTGATTCCCGCGGCATTGTTGCTGCCGGTACCGTGGCTGGGCCGCGGCCTGATGATCGCCAGCGTCTTGCTGGTACTGGTCGTCGAGTTGCTCAATTCGGCCATCGAGGCGGTGGTCGACCGCGTCAGTCTGGAAAACCACCGTCTCGCCAAGCGCGCCAAGGACATTGGCAGCGCCGCAGTGCTGGTGGCGCTGATCAATGTGCTGGTGGTCTGGGTTTGTGTCGGGTTGGCCGTGGCATGAGGCGGCTGGTTTACTTCCAGAGCTCCAGTTTCTCGCCCTGACCCTTCATGTGCTCGGCCTTGTTCTGCAGGAATCGCTGGAATTCCGGTTCCTTGCGGTATGCGCCGCTACCGACATACTCGAACGACGATGCAAAGTGGAAGGGGCGCAGATAGGTCTCGAGGCGGAATACCTCCTTGCCAGCATTGTCGAAAAACACCACGCTCGGCGTGTAGGCGATCTTGAGCGACTTGGCCCAGGCTTTGGCGCTGCTCTGTTTGCCGTCCGGCGTCACGATGGCCTCGCGGTCGGATAACGAGAAGCGTGCGACATCGAATTGTTTGAGCGCAGCCAGCGTGTTGTCACGCTTGAAGCCTTCGTCGTGCAGTTCGTCGCAGGGGGCGCAGTGGGTGGTCTCGAACAGCACGGCAAGCGGCTTGCCACCGGGCTTGCGGCGCAAATCGAGGGGCTGGCCGGCGGCTGCCTTGAGAAAGAAGGGCTCGTCGGTCAATGTCGCCCGGGCGCCGGTGGCCGGCACCGCCTGCATATGCTCGGCAAAGCCGATCTTGGCCTCCAGTCGTTGCGCCGAATAATCGAGCGCGGCGGAAAAGCGATGCGGCGGGTAATAACCGTTGATCCGCGCGATGGTCGTGCCTTTCTCGTCGAGCAGCAGGATCGTGGGCGTGAACTGCACCTTGAGGTGCTTGGCGAGATCCTTCTCCTTGCGCGTCACGCCGTCGAACCAGACGGTTTCGCGGTCGCCCCAGACATTGAGGCCGATGGCGACGAATTTCGCCTTGGTCTTGTCGACGATCGCCTTTTGCGTGAAGTTGGTTTCCAGCAATGTCTTGCAGTAGGGGCAGCCATCCTGGCCGAAATACAGTAGCAGGCGCTTGCCGCCCTTTTTGGCGCTGGCGGCATCTTCGGGGAAATTGAGGAAGGTCTCGGCAAAGAAAGGCGGCAGATCGACCGCATCCGGGTTTCCGGCCGCCTGTGCAAGTGCTGGCGCCGGTAGCAGGGCGGTAAACGACAACACGGCAACAGCAAGTGCGGCGAACAGATAATTTTTCATTCCTGGGTCTCCTGCAGTTTGATCATTGGCCGCGCATGGCCGACGGGGAGAGTGTATTTTGGCATGCCGATTGTTACAATGCTCCGCTTAAGATTCCTCCAGCGTCGGCCTGACACCCACGGGATGATCGGCCGTTTCCTTTGTTTCTACATTCGAGATCAAGATGCAACCTACGGTCAAACCCAAGAATCCCAATTTCTCCTCTGGTCCGTGCAGCAAGCGTCCGGGCTACAACGTCGCGACCCTGAAGCTCGATACCCTGGGCCGTTCGCACCGCTCGGCACTGGGCAAGAAGGCGCTCGGCCTGGCGTGTTCCGAGACGGCGCGCATTCTGGGGCTGCCCGAGGGCTACCGGGTGGCGGTCGTGCCGGCCTCGGACACGGGCGCCGTGGAGATGGCACTGTGGTCGCTGCTCGGGGCGCGCGGCGTCGATGTGCTGGCCTGGGAGTCCTTCGGTTCCGGCTGGGTTGCCGACATCGTCAAGCAACTCAAGCTGCCCAACGTCAACAAGATCGAAGCCGGCTATGGCGAGATCGCCGATCTGGCGCGCGTTGACTTCAACAACGACGTGGTTTTCACGTGGAACGGCACCACCTCGGGCGTCAAGGTTCCGAACGGTGACTGGATTGCCGCAGATCGCGCCGGCCTGACCATTTGTGATGCGACCTCCGCCGTGTTCGCCATGGCGCTGCCGTGGGAGAAGCTCGATGTTGTCACCTATTCGTGGCAGAAGGTACTGGGTGGCGAAGGCGCTCACGGCATGCTGATCCTCAGCCCGCGCGCCGTCGCGCGACTGGAAAGCTATTCGCCGCCGTGGCCGATGCCCAAGATCTTCCGCATGACCTCGGGGGGCAAACTCACCGAGGGGCTGTTCAAGGGCGAAACCATCAACACGCCCTCGATGTTGTGCGTAGCCGACTATCTCGACGCCCTGGCCTGGGTCGACAGCATCGGCGGCGTGCCGGCCACCATGGCGCGCAGCGAAGCCAACCTGAAGGTTATTGCCGACTTTGTCGCCGCTAACGACTGGATTTCCTTCCTCGCCAAGGATCCGGCCACCCGCTCCAATACCAGCGTCTGCCTGACCCTCGACGTCAGCGCAGAGCAGGTCAAGCAACTGGTGAAGCTGCTCGAGACGCACGGCGCAGCGTATGACATCGGTGCCTACAAGGATGCTCCCGCGGGCATTCGTATCTGGTGCGGCGCTACCGTGCAAAGCGAGGATCTGCAGGCATTGCTGCCTTGGCTGAGCTGGGCCTATAACGAAGTCAAGGGCTGAGACGGGGTACTTGCCCGTTGTGCCGCATAAATCAATAAGGGAGAGATAGTTCATGTTCAAGGTACGGACCTACAACAAGATTTCAGTCAAGGGACTGGAACGTTTTTCACGCCAGAACTACGAAGT
>DATIUN010000331.1:0-4897 GCA_035466795.1 Azonexus sp.
CCATGCAGAACTGAGCGCCGAGGAACTGGCCAAACTCGCCCAGAACCCGGTCGGCAATCTGATCAGCGTGCCGTTCCAGAACAACACGAACCTGAACGACGGGCCGGACAAGCGGTCGCAGAATATCCTCAATATCCAGCCGGTAATTCCAATTTCGGTCAACGATGATTGGAATATCATCACCCGCACCATCGTGCCGGTCATCTCGCAGCCGCTGCCGGATGGCGAGCGGACCAACGGCATCGGCGACACGGTGCTCACCGCCTTCCTCTCGCCAGCCAAGCCCGGCAGCTTCATCTGGGGTGCCGGGCCGGTGGTGCAGATTCCGACCAACAGCAATTCGGACCTCGGCAACCGCAACTGGGGCCTCGGCCCTTCGGTGGTCGTGCTGCGTCTCGAGAAGGGGAACCCCTGGGTCTACGGCGCCCTGGTCAACAACATCTGGTCGCTCTCCGACAGTGGCACCGGCGGGTCGTACAACAACGGCCTGATCCAGCCTTTCGTCAATTACAACTTCGACGGGGGTTTCTACCTCACCAGCGCCCCGATCATCACCGCCAACTGGAAGGCCGAGAGCAGCCAGCGGTGGACGGTGCCGGTCGGCGGCGGTGTCGGCAAGATATTCCACCTCGGCAAGCTGCCGGTGAATACGCAGTTGTCGGCTTACTACAACGTGGTGACGCCGGACAATGGGCCGGACTGGCAGATTCGCGCCCAAGTGCAGTTCATGTTCCCGAAGTGAACGACGCCTCGACATGCCGATGATGGCATCCGTCCGGAACACCGAATTGCTCGCTATCAATCCAGGGGAACAGAACACCATGAATCTCAAGACAACGATTTCTGCCCGTGCCGTCCGCGGCCTGGGCATCTGCCTCATTGCCGGCGCCGCGGTGTTGTTCGCCGGTTGCCAGACCTACGACGCAGCGCTGGGCAGCGGCACCAGCGTGACCGCGACCGATCCGGCGCGCCTGACCCGAAGCGGCTTCCTGAGCGATTACGCGCGTCTGAGGCCGATGCCGGCGCTGGACGGCATCGAATGCTGGCGTGACCCCCGTCTTGACCCGAAGCAGTTCGACAAGGTTCTGGTGTCGCGCATCGTCGTTTCGCTGGCACCGCCCAAGGGTCAGAAGGAGGGCGAGGTCAAGATAATTGACCCCAGCGATCTCAAGACGCTGACCGATTATTTTCACGCCGCGCTGGTCAAGGCCTTGAAGCCGCAGATGCAGGTCGTCGACAAGGCCGGGCCGGGCGTCGTGGTGATCCGCGTCGCAGTGACCGACCTCGTGCCGACGACGGTGACCGACAGCCTGGCGGGGACGCTGATTCCCTACGGCTTCGTCGCCGAAGCGGGCTCCGGGGTGGCCACCGGCCGCCCGGCAGGGTCGACCCCCTACCTGGGTGAAACCGGCATGGAGATGCAGTTCCGTGACGGCGCCAATGGTCAGGTCATCGCCGAATGCCGTGATACCGAGATCGGGCGCAAGTACGCCGCCGACGTCAATAGCAGCGCGGTCGGCGCGGCCCAGACCTGGGCCAACGGCTATATGAGTTCGTTCCAGGCCTGGCAGTATGCCAAAGATGCCTTCGACAAGTGGTCGCTGCTCGTCGCCAAGCGTTTTGCCGAGTTGCGCGGGGTCAAGCCAAAGCAGTAGATGCGCCTGAAGCGGCCTGGTTAACCCCTCTCCTCCCAAGAAGAGAAGTCATGCCGCCCGGTCATCCAGAATCAAAGATGGCAGAGCCACCCAAGCGTACGAGGATCAAGCCAACATGGAGTGACGTCAAGGCGAAGGTTGACGAGTTCGATGAAGCTGGCCTTATCCAGTTGGTCGCCGAGCTTTGCAGCTTTCGCAAGGGCAACCAATCCTTCCTTCATGCCCGCGTCAGCCCCGGGCAGAATTCACTTGATGACTTCAGAAAGAAAGTCGTCAATGGCTGGAATGTCGAGGATTCGAGTGCGACCAACAGTGACGCTCTCTGTTACAGGGTATCGAAATTTTTACGAACCCCGGATCACTTGTGCGGAGGAGATGCCTTGTTACAGACTTTGTTATTATTAACATCGATCAGAAACAATGAGCTCTGTCGGGCGAGAATTATGTCTGTCGGACAATTGATGTAATAGAGGCCCGGCGATTGCCGGGCCTCTATTTTTGAACTTCAGCTGTTCGGCCTCATGTGGAGCTCCAAATAAGGCCGAGTTCCCGCTGGTCGACTTGTTGAGTCTCTTTGGTTCGGTATCTGCCCCTGTCGAATTGCTCAAGCTCCCCGCCAATAAGGGCTCCGACAGACTCAATTGTTCCCTTTCATTGCTGGGATTTAGAAGCGCCCGACGAAGGTCAGGCCGAAGAGCGGTGCCGGGTCGAAATCTTCTTCGCGCAGTTTGTCGCCGGACGAGTTTTCAACGCGCAGCTTGCCGCCGGCCACGACACCGCCGTAGAAGTGCAGCGCCATCTGGTCGGTGAAATTTCGCGAGACGCGGAGGAAGACCGGCACGCCACTCTGCTGGCCGACGCCGTTGCTCACCGGGCCGGTATCGCTCAGGCGGAAACGCAATACCCGGTAGGAAGCACCGACGCCAGCCGTCCAGCCGCCATCGAAGCGGTAGTCGAGTTCGAGGCCGGCCGGGCCGGTCGGGCCGGTGGGCAGCGGATTGGTCAGGCGCCAGCGGTCATTGAGACGCCAGTCGACGATCACGAACGGGAAGGCACTGGTCTTTTCGATCTGCGAGAAAAGACCAACGCCGAGACCGAGGCGATTGCCATCTTCAAAACGCTTGGCGCCGGAAAGCGTAGCGCCCCAGACCAGCGAGTCGCCGGTATTGGCGCCGTTTTCCTTGAACCAGTCCGCCGAGGGAGCGAAACCGATGTTCCAGCCGTCGCCGACGGCGAACGAGAGCGGTACCGTCACGCCATAGCGCTGCATTGTGCCCCACGGCGCGGCGGTGCCGAAGGCGCTGGTGTTGGAGAACGAAAAATCGTAGTAGTCATAGTTGAGCGAGACCCCCGCGCGATTGCCGCCACCCAGATTGTAGGAGGTGCCGCCGCGTACGATGGCGCCGCTCATGCTGAAATGGCCGCCGCTGTCGAGGTTGCCATTGCCTTGGTAAACCGGGGTCACCGAAACGGAAGATTGCCAGTTGCTCGGCTCCGCTGCGTCCGCAGCCCCAGCGACGGTAAACAGCGCAGCAAGCGCCGACAGGGTCGGCGCACGGAAAAAATTGAAGTTCATTGGTCTGTCCCTCGACATGAATCAGTAGAAATCGGAAAACTCGAAATCCGGCAGCGGTAATCGCCTTCTGCGGGCTTTGCGGTGGGGGGGATCCATTCTCGATGCAAATATCAATGTACTGAGCTTCCACCGAAATTTCGTCTTTACTGAGATAGGGTATATCAGTCCGTGACTTGCAAGGAGAAGCGAAGTTGAAGATGATAGGCTACTTCGCCAATCAGTTCCGCTACGGATGTAATGTCTAGGACAAATATAACGCGATTGGGTCATTTCTAGCCGGTCGGAAATGAAAAAGGGGGAAGGCATCCGCCTTCCCCCCAGCAGGCAGACCTGCCTGCGGACGATCAGCCTTCGTCGATGCCCTCGTCGTGCGGGTTGTTGATGATCGCGTGCAGGCGGCTTCCTGGCACGTAGGATTCCAGTACTTCGAATTGCTCGGGAAGCAAGCCGGCGAGCTGCTGGGCCTTGATCAGTTCATTCAGCGTCATGGTTGTTCTCCTTTGTTGATCGGTCAGTACCTGACTGAATTAGTCAGGTTGATTGCATCCTATGTTTGTCCTAGACAAATGTCAACAATTACTTGATGCGGAGATGAATGGCGTTGAGCCGATCGACGGGGCGGTCGCTGCGCTGCTTACCTGAACTGCGGCATCCTCGCCCACAAGCTTTGCTCGCGCCGTTTGCTTAGCGTGCGGTCACGATTTTCTAAGGCTGGCGGCCGGGCACGCCGCTGCGTGTTCGCTGCACTACCAGTGACGATGGCGGTAGCCACCCCGGCGCCAATAGCCACCATAGGCGGGTGCCGCGTAGTAGGGTGCCGCGTAGTAGGGTGTCGGTGCAGCGTAATACGGCGCCGGACCAACGCTGACGAAGCCGACGCTCGGCCCGCTATAGGCGACTCGTGGCGGCACCACAGTGCATGCGCCCAGGCTGGCCAGCACGGCCAGCGCGGCGGCGATCTTCAGGATTCTCGACATGGCGTCTTCTTGTTGTGGTTCATGAGCGAATAACGCGGGGGCGGCCAGCGCCGATGACGGTCCCTGTGTAGCGAGATGTTTCCGGATGTAAGCGCTGCCGGCTGTCCCGGTCGACCGCGCAAAACCGCCTGATTTGCGCCCACAGGTTCCGCAATTCCGCCCGCATCGCAAAACCGCGGATTTCCCAGCCCGCGCCGCGCCATGACACTGGAACAATTCATCGCCTTGTGGACGGACAGCAAGCTTACCGAGCGGGCCGGGGCGCAGGCCCATTTCGACGACCTCTGCGATTGTCAGCGAAATCCAGGCGTCAGCCTGCTTTGCCCCATTCGCATGGCGGATTCCGCCTCAGTACAGCCGTATGGCGGTGTCGATGTGCCAGGTCCGGCGGATTTCGAGTACATCGAAGTCGCGGGTCAGCCCCGGCGGGAATGGCGGGTAGGGCGCTTGGCTTTGCACGATGCGGCGAATCGCGTCGTCGATGGCGGGCACGCCGCTGGAGGCAACGAATGTCACGGACTCCACCGAGCCGTCGCTGCGAATGGCCACCGTCACCATGGGCGGGTTGTGAGCATTCTTCGCCAAAGCAAACACCGCGTCGGACGCCGAGTTGAAGTGGATCTTCCGGCTCACGGCTTCTGCGTACTTGACGAGTTCGGCGTTGGAGTCGATTCGTCCAAAGAGCCTGC
>DATIUN010000332.1:0-6041 GCA_035466795.1 Azonexus sp.
GAATCCGGTCACCGGGGAATTTCGCTCAATCGACACAAAATTTTTAAGAACGACTTCCGCCAGCAAGCGAACGTCGCCATCACGCTCCCTTAGGGGAGGTAATTGCAACTGGATGACATTCAGGCGATAGAACAAATCTTCGCGAAAGCGCTTGTCACGGATGGCTTCTTGCAGATCGACATTAGTTGCCGCAACAAACCTGAAATCGACCGGAATCGCGCGCGTTGAACCAAGGCGGGTGATCTTGCGCTCCTGCAGAACCCGTAACAGATTTCCCTGCATATCCAGTGGCAGGTCGCCGATTTCATCAAGAAACAGGACCCCACCATTCGCCGCCTCGATGCTCCCGACTTTGCTCTGATCAGCCCCCGTAAACGCGCCCCGCTCATGCCCGAACAGCTCGGACTGGATCAGCGTGCTAGGTATTGCACCGCAGTTCACCGCGACAAAGGGTTTTTCCGAGCGTGTCGAATGGTCATGTATCGCCTGTGCCACCAGTTCCTTGCCAGTACCCGACTCGCCGCTAATCAGAACCGGCAGGTCGGCCTGGAGCACTTTTTCAAGTTGGCGAAAAAAGCTCACCATGATCGGGCTGGCGCCAAAAATCCCAAAGCGCCCCGTTACGTTGTCTGGATTGGTCAGGGCAAGGCGCAGCCTTGCCTTGCCGCAAGCATGACCAATACTCATTGCGAGCCTTTGCGGCTCGATCGGCAGGGTATGGTAGTCATGAAAGGCGTTCAATATGAATGATTGAAATGCCGTCGCCTCCAGTATTTTTGGCGAAACAAGTGCAATCCACTCGGTCGTCGGGCTGGTTGCAATCAATAGCTCGATGTCGTCCTGAAAAGCTGGCGTCAATGAGTCAAACACAACCAGTCCAACACTGCAGTAATATTTCGAGAGGGCCTTTTTTGCCGCAACTACGGACTCCACGCGATGAAACGCCTGGTCGTAAGCCGTAATCTGGAGTGACTGGTTAATCAGATGACCTTGCGGATCAACTGCCAATACGTGCCGTGTTTTCATTTGTCTCCTGCCAAGACCCATATGCAACGCCCTCTTCGGCTTGCCGAGTCCATTGTCGAGTAGCTGATAAGCATGGCTGACGCGGCGTCAGGAAATGCTGATCACCCAACCTTGTTGTGATCCTATAGGAACAGAAAAAATCTACATGTGCAATATTTCACAAGCATGAAAATCGCACGATCAATCAAGGCGGTTGATCGTGATCGGAAATTTTATGTAACCCAGGTCGCGTATGAAGATTGATACCCAGCCTGTGAACTGAATGGCGAAGCGAGTCGGATCGCAGCGAGATGGTAGAATAGACATTTGATTTTTCCGGGAATTTCAAGTGCGCTGGTTGCTTGTCGCCGCAGTCGCTGCGTTTTCTTCGTTGGGTGCCTATGCGTCGGAGCCGGCGGCCGACGAAGCGACATCCATCGTCGAGGCTTCTGGCGCGGACGCCGGCGTGACTGTAACGCCGATTCCAACGCCTGAACCGGTGACCCAGTTGCTGCAGCCGGTAAATCCCGTCGCGAAGCTGCGCTCGGCCAAAAAGCTTAAGCTGGCGAAGAAAGAATCGTTCCCCAAGACCATGTTATCCCGGACGGAGCGGCACCAGATGGCGCTGCTTTTGTCCAGGCCGAACTCCGCTGATCATCAGCCAGCGGGCAAGCACCTGCACGATGAACATGGCGAAGCGGGCTATGACGAGCTTGCGCTTCACAGCTTTTTCAACCGCCCCAAGGTCGTCTCGGAAGCTGCGGATGGCGAGGATGCTGACTCTTTCGAGCTGTCGGAAACGATCAAGCTGAGATTGTTTCTGGCGCGTGCGAAGGCGGTACAGGCGCACACGCTGGCCAAAGTGGCCGACGACCTGGATGACGAGCTGTCGGAAGTGGTCAAGCTGAGGTTGCTCCTGGCGCGCACCAAGGCGGTGCAGGCTCACCAGAAGAAGTTTTCCTGATTTCCAAAGTCAGCAAGCCTTTGGGTTGAACGAGCGTCAAGCCCTCGGCGTGCCATGGAACAGGCGGGTCACTCGCGATTCTGAAACTGTCCCGAGCCGTCCCATTCAGGATTGCACCGACTGCCATGCCAGCCATGCGAAAATTGCCACCATGCGCCCCCTAGCCTTCGTCGACCTGGAAACCACCGGCGCCACCGCCACCACCGACCGCATCACCGAAATCGGCATCATCGAGGTCGATGCCGACGGCAGCGTGCGCGAATGGCAGCAACTGGTGAATCCGGGCACCGGCATTCCACCCTTCATCGAACAACTCACCGGCATCAGCAACGAAATGGTCGCCGAGGCACCGCCGTTCGCGGAACTCGCCGAGGAAACCCTGCGCCGGCTGGAAGGCCGGTTGTTTATCGCGCACAACGCACGCTTCGATTACGGCTTCCTGAAAAACGAGTTCAAGCGGCTCGGCATTGCTTTCCGGGCGCCGGTGCTATGCACCGTCAAGCTGTCACGCACGCTGTTTCCCGAGTACAAGCGACACAACCTGGATTCGCTGATCGAGCGCCACGGTCTGGCCGCCGATGCCCGCCACCGGGCGCTGGCCGATGCCCAACTGATCCACCAATTCTGGCAAAAAATCCACGTCGACCGCAGCAGCGAGGAAATCGAAGCGGCGCTCAAGGCGCAGAACGCGCGCCCCAGCCTGCCGCCGCATCTCGACGCCGGGATCATCGACGAACTGCCCGACACTCCCGGCGTTTATCTCTTTTATGGCGAAAACAGCCTGCCGCTCTACGTCGGCAAGGCCAAGGACATCCGCCAGCGCGTACTCTCGCATTTCTCGGCGGATCACCAATCGGCCAGGGAAATGGCCCTGTCGCAGCAGGTCAAACGCATCGACTGGATCGAGACCGCCGGCGAAATCGGCGCCTTGTTGAAGGAAGCGGCGCTGGTCAAACAACTGCAGCCCACCCACAACCGCCAGCTGCGCAAGAACGACGATGCCTGCACCTGGACACTGATCGACGAGGGCGAGGGCTGGCTGCGGCCGCAGCTTGCCGCGGCGCGCGATCTCGATATGAGCGTCCGCAGCTCGTGCTACGGCCTGTTCAAAAGCAGCAAGGAAGCCTCCGAGGTGCTGCGCGCCCTGGCCGCCGAACACAATCTGTGCGATGCCCTGCTCGACCTGGAAAAGACCACTCCCGGCAAACCCTGCTTCGGCTACCAGGTCAAGCGCTGCAAGGGCGCCTGCATCGGCTGCGAGCCTTACGCCAAACACACGATGCGACTGGTCGGCGCGCTGAGCCGCCTCAAGCTGGTTTCATGGCCGCTCAACGGCCCGGCGCTGATCCGCGAAGGCGACGAAGCCCACCTGATCGACGGCTGGCGCTATCTCGGCAGCGCCAGATCCGACGAAGAACTCAACACCCTGCTTGCCGCCGGCCGTCCGCAATTCGAACGCGACACCTACAAAATCCTCGCCAAATATGTGGCGAAGATGATCCCGCTCACCTTGGCTCGCCCGCCAACCACGAAAGAATAAAATGAGAAACTGCGCCCTGCTGCTCCTCGCCGCTCTCACCCTGCCCGCAAGCCTTTCCGCCGCCGCCGAGGAAATCGGCTGCGCCACCACCACCTGGAAGCTGATCGGCGCCAACCACCGGGTCTGCGTCTATGCCTACGACGACCCGAAAATCCCCGGCGTCACCTGCCACGTCAGCCAGGCGCGCACCGGTGGCGTGAAGGGCAGCTTCGGGCTGGCCGAGGATCCGTCGCAATTTTCGCTGGCTTGCCGCCAGGTCGGTCCGATCGACCTGCCCGCCAGGCTGGCGGACGATGAGGCGGTGTTCAGCGAGGATACCTCGTTGATTTTCAAGGAAACAAAGGTCACCCGCTTTATCGACAGGAAGCGCAACGTGCTCGTCTATCTGGCGATCAGTCGCAAGATCATCGAGGGGGCACCGGCCAACGCGATCTCGACCGTACCGATCCAGCCCTGGGGCGGCAAGTAGATGCCCCTGCCCGAATCCAGAAATGGAAAACGCCGCATTCAGCGGCGTTTTTTGTCAGTGCATCGTGCACCAATTATCGGGTTTCCCCGTCTAGGTACTCAAAAGTCATCTGGCAGAAGTTGCAGTCTCAATAATCGCTCTCCCTTTGGTTAGCAATACGATCTTGCAGTTCCTTTTTACACCTGATTTTCTTCGTGCGCAATGGGCTTCCCGGCACCCTGCCCACCGCCATCGTAACCGCCGGCAGATTGGAAATCAGTTCAATTTATCGGGTCGACCGCAGCACTGCTTGAACTTGCGCCCGCTACCGCAGGGGCACGGATCGTTGCGGCCGGATTTCGGTTCTTCGTGCTTTACCGTCCCCCCGGTCCGCTTGTTGCGCCAGAAGTTGTAGATGGTCTGCACGATGACCGGCAGATTTTCCTGGATGTCGGCCACCAGACGGGCTTCCTCGGCCGGCGAGAACCAGCGTTCGCCGCTTTTCTCGGCATCCTCCTTGAGCATGCCGTTGAGCATGAACATCGGCTCGAGCAGTTCGGAGAGATCGTCGGCGTGCTTGCCGGCGAGTTCGAACCAGTCACCGCCGAGCCCGGCGCCGAACACGTAGGTGTCGGCCCAGGCCGCGTAGTCGTAGTCCGCACAGGTTTCGTCGAGCGGATAGAGGACGGGCGCGATGGTCTCGTCGTTGAGCAAGGCGGCGGCGATGTCGTTGTTGAGGCGCATCAGCAGATCCAGCGCCTCGAGGACCTGCGGGTCGCTGGCATTCTCCAGCCCTTTACCCAGCGCTTCCGGCAGCCAGGTCGCCGGGGCGACCGGCACCGGCCCGCTGACGACGGCGCAGAGCATGGCCTGGATCTCGTCGAGACGCATCGCATCGCCCTCAAAGACGTCGGCTTCGAGAAGCTGTTCAAGGTGGTCGAGATCGCTGTCGCTGAGGGGAGCCGGGTTCATGTCGCTTTTTCCTGATTGCCTGAGTGAATCATGAGCGAGTATAGGTGTCTCAAATCGCAACGCCAACCCGGAGAGCAATTCGCCATGCCGAAAATCGAGAAACCCGACGCCGAATGGCGTGCCCGGCTGAGTCCGACCGAGTATCACGTCACCCGCGAAAAGGGTACCGAGCGCGCGTTCACCGGCGAATACTGGGACTGTCACGACGCCGGCACCTACCGCTGCGTGTGCTGCGGCGCACCGCTCTTCCGCTCGGAAACCAAGTTCGATTCCGGCTGCGGCTGGCCGAGCTTTCACACGCCGAACGATGAAAAACTGATCGCCGAACACGTCGACCGCAGCTTCGGCATGGTTCGCACCGAGGTCACCTGCACCGAATGCGGCGCCCACCTCGGCCACGTTTTTCCCGACGGCCCGGCGCCGAGCGGGCTGCGCTACTGCATCAATTCGGCGTCGCTGAAACTGGAGAAGGAGTAGGCTACCGGGACCTTACAGGCCGCGCGCCCAGGCCGGGCGCAAATGCGCCTGTTCAGGATTTTCGATGGCCCGCCGTACCTGCGCCAGCAGGCGCGCCTTGTCGGCGCCGAGTTAGCGAGGTAGCTAGCGCGCGCGGAAATAAGGGCGTACCTGGCAGCCTATTTTCACAAGGTCGCCTGGCTCGATCACGCTTGGTCAGGCCCGCCCACAGTGGCGGGTCTTTAACAATTGCCCTTCTTGGCCTGACCCGGCGGGCAATGTCCACCGCCCTGATGGGGAACGCCATTGTTCCCGCGGCCGGTGTAGTACTTTTCACCACGGGGGCCATTATGTTGTTTCCAATAGGCCGGTTCGCGGTAGTCGTATCCGTCCCAGTAATAGCCGCGATTGTCGCGGGTGCCAAAGGTTACGGTAATCCCCGGCGCCTGGACGCGCACGCTGCCTAGATTCACGTTTATATCACTGGCATTGGCAAACATGGGGGCGGCTGCAAGCAAAGCGGCCAGAAGAAGTTTTTTCATGGTTGACGGTCTTTCAGTGAATGAATGAATGGATTGTAGTCGCCAATCACGGTGGATGGCCTAATTGCCCAGCACGCGAGTAACGCTAAAGGCCGCGCGCCCAGGCCGGGCGCA
>DATIUN010000333.1:0-14804 GCA_035466795.1 Azonexus sp.
GCCTGGCTGAACAGTCTGTGGGTGACGGCCGGGCTGCTCTTCGTGGCACTGGCGGTCACCGGGATCGCGTCGCACTTGACTCGGGAAGAGGCATCCCATGGATGACCGCTGCTCTCCCGTCTGCGTTCAAGACCCGGTGCCGGGTTGTCCGTGACCCGACAAATTGTCACGGGAGGTGATCCAGAATGACCAGGTTGAGGTAACTGATGTCCAGAACGCCCGCCTATTTCATCCCGAACAGGTTTTGCCACCAGCGCCGGCGGCTAGTGGGCATGGGTGCATTGTCGGCGATCAGGGTCGGCTGGATTCTGCTCAGTATCCAGCGGGGCGGAATCGGTACGTTACCCGATCCGCACGAACTGCCCGTGTTGTGAGGGTCGTAGATCTTGATGAACGACGGGGCGGCGGGGTCGTCCGCATAGACAATCCCGCAATAGTCGTACTCGTGCTCCCGGTGCAGCAGGGCGTCGATTTCGCTCACGAACTTGTCAAGTTCCGCGGCGGACATCGGGGTCGTCGCCGGTGTTTCGCCGATCAGGCTGGCATACCAGCCGTCGGGTTCTGCCCGTACTCTTTCCCAGAGCGCATCCAGGTCACGCCACGGCAAGATGCCGCGAAAACTGCCTTTCATGCGGGACGCGAAGTCGTTGCCACTGCCGCTCATATGCACCAGCCAGATTGAAATGTCAGGGAAAGCTAATGCTACCATATGGCGCCATGTCCACTGTTTCCGGCGGGTCACCGATGTCGAGCCGGGATGGCATTGCAGGCCGGGTCGCGGGCATGCTCCGGATTTCCGATTGACCTGCATCTTTTTGCGATGGGCCACGTCTACTTCCAAGTAACCTTACGAAACAAGCGGACTTGCAGATGACGAACACGACCCTGACGAAAAACAGCTCGCCCGGCATGACCACCTGGGTCATTGGCCTGACCTTCGCCAGCGTGCTCTGGTTCTTGATCTATAGCCACCTGACCGATTTCGCGGATGCCATGATCGCCGCGCTCGGCCTTGCTCACGGCACCCATCTCGGCGAAGCGGTGCATTTCTTTTTCTACGATACGCCCAAGGTGTTGCTGCTCCTGACCGGCATCGTCTTCCTGATGGGCATCATCCAGACCTTCTTCTCGCCCGAACGGACCCGGGCGCTGCTCTCCGGCAAGCGGGTCGGCGTCGGCAACGTGCTGGCGGCCAGTCTCGGCATCGTCACCCCGTTCTGTTCCTGCTCGGCGGTGCCGCTGTTCATCGGCTTCCTTTCCGCCGGCGTGCCGCTCGGCGTGACGTTTTCCTTCCTGATTTCGGCGCCGATGGTCAATGAAGTGGCGCTGGCACTGCTCTTTGGGATGTTCGGCTGGAAGGTGGCGGCGCTCTACCTCGGACTCGGGCTGGCGGTTGCCATCTTTGCCGGACTGGTGATCGGCAAGCTGAAGATGGAGCATCACCTCGAGGACTGGGTGCAAGGCATTCTGGCCGGTAACGCGCCGGCATTCGAAGGGGAGAAGCTGACCTGGCTGGATCGCTTCCAGGCTGGCGGCAAACACGTCAGGGAAATCGTCGGCAAGGTCTGGCCGTACATCATCGCCGGCATTGCCATCGGCGCGGTGATACACGGCTATGTGCCGGAGGATTTCATGGCCTCGATCATGGGCAAGGATGCGCCGTGGTGGTCGCTGCCGGTCGCCGTGCTGATCGGCGTCCCGATGTACACCAATGCGGCCGGGGTGATCCCCATCGTCGAGGCGCTGATCGGCAAGGGCGCCGCACTGGGAACGGTGCTCGCGTTCATGATGAGCGTCATCGCCCTCTCGTTGCCGGAAATGATCATCCTGCGCAAGGTGCTGAAAATGCCGCTGATCGCCACCTTCGCCGGTGTCGTCGCCTGTGGCATCCTGCTGGTGGGCTACGTGTTCAATATCGTCCTTTGACAACCGCAGAATCAGGAAAGAGATCATGAAAGAAATCAAGGTACTCGGCACCGGCTGTGCCAACTGCAATACCACCCTCAAGCTGATCGAGGAGGTCGCTGCGGAAAAAGGGGTCGCGATTACGCTGTCCAAGGTCGAGGACCTGCCGGAAATCATGCGCTACGGCGTCATGTCGACGCCCGGCGTGGTGGTCGATGGCAAGGTGGTTCACGCCGGCGGCATTCCCGCACGCGCCAAGATTGCCGGCTGGTTGTAAGCCGTGACGGCCAACTTTCTGAGGGCAGTTCTGGGCGCGCTGCTGTTGTTGAGCCAGGCGGCGTATGGCGTCTCCCTGCTGAAATCCGAAGATCTCGGCGGCGGTGTCTACGCGCTGATTGGTTCCACGGGCCCCAGACTCCACGAGAATTTCGGGCTGAATGCCAATTACGGGGTGATCGATACGCCGGACGGGGCGATTTTGATCGATTCCGGGGCGTCGACCGCAGCAGCCAAACTGCTCGAATCTGAAGTCAGACGCTTGACCGGCAAGCCGGTGCGCTGGGTCGTCAATACCGGGAGCCAGGATCACCGCTGGCTGGGAAATTCCTATTTCGCGGCGCAAGGTGCCGAGATCGTGGCGCTGGAACGGACGACCCGGACGCAGCAGCGCCTCGGCAAGGGGCAACTCGACGCGCTGAATCCGGTCCTCAAGGAGCAGATGGCCGGAACGCAGGTCATGACGGCGCGGCAAGCACTGCCGGGTGACGTGGCCCGCCTGCAACTGGGCGGACGGGCCCTCGAACTGCGCTATTTTGCCGATGCCCATTTCCCCGGCGATGCCATTGTCTGGTTGCCGCAGGAGGCGATCCTGTTTTCCGGCGATCATGTTTATGTCGACCGCATTCTCGGCATCCTGCCGGAAAGCAATGCCGGAACCTGGCTGAGTGCCTACCGTCAGGCTGTCGCGCTGCAGCCGAAGCGGATCGTGCCGGGACATGGCCAGGTGTGCGACATCGCCAGGGCGCAGCGCGATACGGGGGATTACCTGGCCTTCGTGGTCGACGGGACGAAAAAGATCGCCGATGACATGGCCGGCGTCGACGCGGCGGTTGCAGCGCTCGGCGATGCCCCGGCATTCAGTCATTTGCTGAACTTCGGCGAACTGCATCGCGGCAATGTCAATCGGGCGTATCTGCGTTTCGAGGCGGGGCAGTAGCCCGGCTGCCGCACAGATATAATACGTAGCCTTTTCGTCGAGGCGGTCCGGTGTCCTGCCAGGAGACTGGCGGACGTCGGAGAAGGCTGTCCACCTCAAGTCTTGCTCGCGCAAATCGTTCGCAACCCCTCCGGATACACAACCCATGAATCGCCCTGAAATCCATGCGCTGACCCCCGAACTCGAATCCTTCGGCAGCGAACCTTTCTATCAGGTCATCGGCAACGAACGCGATCTGTTCGAGGCGGCTGCCCGCAAGAAATTGCCGGTCCTGCTCAAGGGGCCGACCGGTTGCGGCAAGACCCGCTTCGTCGAATACATGGCCTGGAAGCTCGGCCGCCCGCTGGTCACCGTCGCCTGCCATGACGACCTGACCAGCGCCGACCTCGTCGGGCGTTATCTTCTGGCCGGCGAAGAGACGGTCTGGCTCGATGGCCCGCTGACTGCGGCCGTGCGCGCCGGTGCCATCTGCTATCTCGACGAGGTGGTCGAGGCGCGCAAGGATACGACGGTCGTCATTCACCCGCTGACCGATACCCGCCGCGTTCTGCCGGTCGAAAAGCGCGGCGAGCTGGTGCGCGCCCCCGACGACTTCCTCCTGGTGGTTTCCTACAACCCCGGTTATCAGAGCGTGCTCAAGGAACTCAAGCAGAGTACGCGGCAGCGCTTCGTCGCGCTCAATTTCGACTATCCGCCGCCGGCGCTGGAAGCCAGCATCGTCGCTCGCGAGACCGGGATTGATCTGGCGACCGCCGAGCAACTGGTCAAGGTGGCCGGCCTGACGCGCAATCTCAAGGGGCAGGGGCTGGACGAGGGCGCCAGCACGCGCCTGCTGGTCCATGCCGGCCACCTCGTTGCCGCCGGCGTTCCGCCGCGTGACGCCTGCCAGGCGGCAATCGGCCAGGCCTTGAGCGATGACAGCGACGCGGTCGCATCGGTCGACGACCTGATTCGTGCCGTATTCTAAAGGCGACCACCTGAGCAGCGAGGCGCTGCGCAGGAGCCTCGACGGGATCTTCAATTTCGACGTCTCGTCCGGGCGCAACTACGAGGAATTGATCGAGGCGCTCGCCTCGCTGTCGCGCGGCGAACAGGATTTCTCGCTGCATTGGGCGATGGTCGCTGCGCAGACGCACCTTGAGATCGCCTATCTGACCGTCCTGCTCATGCCAGAGGCGTTGCGTCGCCTCGGCACCAAGCCGGCCGAGGCCTGGGTGGTCGCCGCGCTGGACGGTTTCGACCGCATCGGCCTGCGCAACGCGGTGATCCGCCTGCGCGACATCGAGGGCTTCGCCCGCGGCGCCATCGGTCACGTCATTGCGCTCGAGTCGCTGGAAGGGCGGCTGGCCCGGTTTCTGCGGGGACTGTCGGGCCGCAGCTTGCAGGTGGCGGCGGCCGAGACGGCGTGGACCGATACCGCAGCGGTCTTTCTGCCGCCGACGATCGACATCGGCAGCCGCGATGCCGCGACGTCGTGCTACCTGGCCATGGCGACGCTGCTTTGGGCGCAGGGGCGCTACGGTACGTTCAGCGTCGATCTCGAGGCGGCGCTGTCCGATCTTCCGAATCGCGTCATCGCGCTGGACTGGCTCGTTCTGCTCGAAGCTGCCCGCCTGACGGCGCGGGTAGGGCGCGACTTGCCCGGCCTGCGCGCCGATCTCGAGGCGTTGACCGGGAACCTGCCGCCGGAACTCGACCCGGCGCGCCTCATCCTCGCTGCCCCCGAAGCCACGGTCAGCGACAGTCTGGCCTGGCTGCTTGCCCAACCCGGGTTGCTGACCCAGGCGCCACCCGCCTATCCGCTGCTGGGCGAATTGCGTCCGGAAGCGGCGCAGCGCGTGCGTGCAGCGCGTATCCGGCAGCAGTCGGAAGTGCTGCGGCTGTCGGTCGCCGAACTCGTCGCCGCGCTGCGCGAGGAGCAGGGGGCGCACGAGCTTGAAATTGCCACCGACACCGAGCAACTCGAATTGCACGTCATCGTCGATGGCCAGGAACTGGCCTTGCCGCCCGAGGGACTGGCGGCCGCTCAATCGCTGATCCAGGACCTCGGCGAAATTCCGCCCGAGTTGCTGGTGCCGGCCGGCCCCGCCGAGTGGAATCCCGCCGGCCAGCCGGGCAGCGGCACGACGGCCACCATGGAAACCCGCGCCGATTTTCTGTTCGACGAATGGGACTATCGCCGCCAGGCTTACCGCCGCCAGTGGTGCCACCTCTATCAGCAGACGGTGACAGGCACCGATGCCGCCTACGTGCCGGCGGTGCGCGCCCGTCACGCGCCGCTGATCCAGCAGTTGCGGCGCCGCTTCGAGGCAATGCGCGGCGAGGACCGCATGTTGCGGCGCCAGGCCGATGGTCCCGAGGTCGACATGGATGCCCTGGTCGAGGCGATTGCCGACCGCCGGGGCGGCGCCGAGCCGAGCCAGCGCCTTTTTTGTCGTCGGCAGCGTGACGAACGGTCGCTGGCTGCCGTCTTCCTGGTCGACATGAGCGGCAGTACCGAGGGCTGGATCAACGACGCCGAGCGCGAAGCGCTGGTCCTCCTGTGCGAGGCGCTCGAGATGCTCGACGACCGCTATGCCATCTGGGGCTTCTCGGGATGGACGCGGACGCGCTGCGATCTCTACCGGATCAAGGAGTTCGACGATCCCTATGACGCCGCAGTACAGGAACGCATCGCCGCGATCAAGCCGCGCGACTACACGCGCATGGGGCCGCCGATCCGCTACCTGACCCAGCGCCTGCTTGGCGAGCCGGCCAAGCACCGCCTGCTGGTAACCCTTTCCGACGGTCGCCCCGACGACTTCGGTGACGAATACCGCAGCCAGTACGGCATCGAAGATACCCGCCAGGCGCTGCTCGAGGCGCGCCAGGCAGGCATCCGGTCGTTTTGCGTGACCATCGACAAGAACGGCGCCGACTACCTCAAGCACATGTACGGGCCGGCGGCCTATGTGGTACTCGACGATGTCAGGAAACTGCCGCTGAAAGTCGCCGAAATCTACCGCAAGCTGACCATCTGACGCGCACCGTTCACGGCTTGCGGCCCCAGACCGCGAACAGGGGGTCGGAGAATTCGCGCTGACCGCTGTACTTGTCGTCCTGCGGACGCCTGACGCCACGCAGGGTCTCGCTGTGCAGGTCGCGAAAACCTGCTTGCAGCAGCAGGCCGAGGACCAGCGCCAGGCGCTCGAAAGGGTGAATCTGGCGCCACACGCGGATCGCCTTGGGGGGAAACCAGCGGTCGGAAAAGGTGACGGCGAACACGCCCCCGGGCCGCAGCACGCGCCGGACTTCGGCGAGGACGGCGGCCGGTTGCACCAGATACTCGATGGCGGCAGTGTTGAGCACGCAATCGAAATTCTCATCGTGCCAGGGCAGGGTCGCGCAGTCATTGAGGTCGAGCACCACGCGCTCAGTCAGGCGGGGGTTGGCGGCCAGTTCCTCGTGGTTCATGCCCAGACCCGAGACCTGCAGATCTGCGGGTTTCTCAGGCAGATGGCTGGCGATGCTCGACATCAGGTCGAGCACGCGCATCCCGGGTTGCAGCAGGCGGCCGTAGAGATCGGCAATCCCGGCCCGGCAACTGGCATCGAGATGTTGTATCAGGCGTGGCCTTGCATAAAACCCGCTGTCGGCCGTGTCGTCATCGCGCTGCAAGGCGCTGGCCGGAAAATAGGCGGCGGCGGGGTCGTCCGGCAGGCGCTGCATTCCCGGTCCATCGAACAATTCGGCAAGACGGATGCCAGGGGCCGCGGCATCGTCAGTCGGGCGCAGAAACATGCGAACCGGACCGGTAGCCAGCGGGTGGTTCGGGTCCACCCGCATGACGTTCGTCTCCCGATCGCAGGCGATCAGTCGCACCGGCCTGGTGTCCCGGGCGCTTCCGAGCAACCGGCCGAAAGCGAGGCGCGGATAGAAACGCCCGGCGACCAGTTCGACGCGCGGGCGCAATTGACCGGTATCGAACTCGATCGGGGCCAGCCCGGCCGGCTGGCACCAGGGCGTCGGGTCGAGGCTGACTTCAGCGTTCCGGTTCAGCGCCTCGCCGGCCGCCAGCCAGCGGCCATCCGCCTGCAGCGCACTGCGATTGATCACCAGCCGGTCTACATGGCCGGCCATCGGGCTGTGCCATTCCAGGCGTGCTTCCAGCGACATATTCAGTTTCCGTTTCTTGCCGACCGCGAACCGCCGGGGACGATCCGGCAACCATCCCGGGTGGCGACCGTTATTGCCCCTGGAATTTCAATCCGCGTGCCGATGTAGTAAAGTGCCGGTCTCCGGATTTTGTTGATCCTGCAAGTGGGTTCGACTGCATTTCAGGTGGGTTGTACGTTGCGCAAAATGGATAGTCAAGTCCGGATTTTTAAAAATTAATTATTCTGCGTAACGAATCCGGAAACCGCCAATGGAATAAGCGGGTGGCCACTGTTCTTTAATTCGGTTTTGAATTAATGGTTGATAAATTGATTAAGACAAATTAGATTGTCTCCACCATTTAATAAAAGGAGTTAATCATGGATTTGTCTTCACTGACCGTTGTCCAGTTGCGCGACCTGCAGCAACAGATTCCCGCCGAATTGAAACGCCGCGAGGCCCAGGACAAGGTAAAGGTGCTGAATGAGGCGCGCGCTTTCGTCAAGGCGCGCGGTTATGCACTTGAGGATCTGCTTGGCAAGGAATTAAAAGGCAAGGTTCCGACCGGCAAGGTGAAGGTTAAATATCGCCACCCGGAAAATGCCGCACTTGAATGGACCGGCCGCGGCCGTCAGCCCAAGTGGGTTGCCGAATGGGTGGCCAACGGCGGCAAGATGGACTCTCTCGCGGTCTGACATGCGCATTCTGCTGAGCAACGACGACGGTTATTTTGCCCCCGGCATTCAGGCGCTTTTCTCGGCGCTCGAAGGGCTGGGCGAGATTGTCGTCGTTGCGCCGGAACAGAATCGAAGCGGCGCCAGTAATTCCCTGACCCTGGACCGGCCGCTATTTTTGAAACAATCGGCCAGCGGCTTTTATTTCGTCAACGGCACGCCGACCGATTGTGTCCATCTGGCGGTTACCGGAATGCTCGATTACATGCCCGACATTATTGTTTCCGGCATTAATCATGGCGCCAATATGGGTGATGACACCATATATTCGGGAACCGTTGCCGCGGCGACCGAAGGGTTTTTATTGGGTATTCCCTCGATTGCAATTTCCCTGACCAGCTTCGAGGGTAATAACTATGCCACGGCGGGCCGCGTGGCACGCGAGCTGGTCGACCGCTTCATCAGGGACCCGATTCGCGAGCCGGTGTTGCTGAACGTGAATGTTCCCGATATTCCCTACGCCAACCTTTGCGGTACGGAAGTGACGCGGCTGGGGCGGCGTCACAAGGCCGAGCCGGTGGTCACGATGCGCTCCCCGCGAAACGAAACCGTCTATTGGGTTGGCGCCGCCGGCGCCGCCGCCGATGCCGGACCGGGCACGGATTTCAATGCGGTCGAGCGCGGCTGTGTCTCCATTACGCCCCTGCAGGTCGACCTGACGCACCGGGCGCAGGTGTCGGCGATTGCGAACTGGATGCGATGACCGCCAGCGGACTGCACGGTATCGGGATGACCTCGCAGCGTACGCGCGCACGCATGATCGAGCGCCTGCGCGAGATGGGCATCCGCAACGAGGCCGTCCTCAATGCCATGGCTGCGGTTCCGCGCCATGTCTTTGTCGAGGAAGCGCTGGCCTCGCGCGCCTATGAAGACACGGCGCTTCCCCTGGGCATGGGCCAGACGATTTCGCAGCCCTTTGTCGTGGCCCGGATGATCGAATTGCTGCTCAACGGGCGGACGTCGCTCGGCAAGACGCTCGAGGTCGGCGCCGGTTGCGGTTATCAGGCGGCGGTTCTGGCGCAACTCACCACCGACGTTTTTGCCATCGAGCGGCTTGCGCCATTGCTGGAAAAGGCCAAGGCCAACATGCGTCAGCTCAAGCAGTTCAACGTTCGCCTCAAGCATGGCGATGGCCGGCTCGGGATGCCCGAGGCGGCGCCTTTCGACAGCATCATCGTGGCTGCCGCCGGGCTCGAGGTGCCGCCGGCGCTGCTCGAGCAACTGGCGGTCGGTGGCCGGCTGGTCTTGCCAGTCGGCACGTCGGAGCAGTATCTTTCATTCATCGAACGGACGCCGCAGGGGTTTGTCGAAAAGCGGCTCGACGCCGTCCGTTTTGTCCCACTTCTTGCAGGAACGCAATGATTCGCGCATTTACCCTGGCGGTTTCCGCCCTCCTGATCGCCGGCTGCATGACACAACCGCCGGCGCCGACTGTCGACCGCTCCACCTCATCCAGACCGGCGGCACCCGTTGCCGGAGGACCGGGCTATTACACGGTCAAGAAGGGCGATACGCTGTACCGCATCGCCCTCGAGCACGGCCAGGATTACAAGGATGTCGTTACCTGGAACAACATTGTCAACGCCAACTCGATCAAGGAAGGCCAGGTCTTGCGCGTGGCGCCGCCGGTTGCGGCGGTGGGCGAGGCCGTTGTTGCCCAGCCGGTGGTCACGGTGCCGGCGGTCGAGTCCCGCCCGCTGGATGGCCCCGGCGTCGCCAGCGCTCCCCCGGCGGTTTCCGCAAGCGGGGTGAAGCGTGAGCCGCGCGGCGGCAAGGAGCCGTATTCCGATGAAGCCTATACACGACTGAGCCGGGCCGGTGAAACGGCCCCGAAACCGCCTGTTGTCGCGGTCGACCCGAAAACCGAGGTAAAAGCTGAGGCCAGGCCCGAGCCAAAACCCGAGGTCAAGCCGGAAGCGAAGCCGGAACCTGAACCGGCGGCCGCCACCGGTCCGGACGATGTGGCATGGCAATGGCCCTCGTCGGGCAAGGTGATCCTGCCGTTCACCGAAATGGGCAACAAGGGCGTCGATATTGGCGGCAAGCCCGGCGATCCGGTTCTGGCGGCAGCCGACGGCAAGGTCGTCTATGTCGGTACCGGGATTCGCGGCTTCGGCCAGCTCCTGATCGTCAAGCACAACGCGACTTTCCTCTCGGCTTATGCGCACAACCGCAAGATGCTGGTCAGCGAGGGCCAGCAGGTCACCCGCGGACAGAAAATCGCTGAAATGGGGAATACCGACAGCGACATCGTCAAGCTGCATTTCGAGATTCGCAAGCAGGGCAAGCCGATCGATCCGCTGGTCTATCTGCCCAAGCGATGAGCGTCGGGGCGGGTGACGATCCGGAAGATGGCGAGCTGGCGTCAGCCGAAGCCGATCCGGAAGCGCTCCCCGAACCCGAAGCCGTCACTCCGGAACTCGAGCTTCTCGAGGATGTTACCCAGCTTTACCTGAATGAAATCGGCGCCAAGCCGCTGCTGACGCCGGACGACGAACTGGCGACGACGCGCCGGGTGCGCGCCGGGGATTTTGCGGCGCGCCAGAAAATGATCGAGCACAACCTGCGGTTGGTTGTGAACATCGCCAAGCATTACCTGAATCGCGGTATCCCGCTCCTCGACCTGATCGAAGAAGGCAATCTCGGCCTGATCCACGCGCTGGAGAAATTCGACCCCGAGCGCGGTTTCCGTTTTTCGACCTATGCGACCTGGTGGATACGCCAGCGCATCGAGCGCGGCATCATGAACCAGTCGCGCACCATCCGCCTGCCGGTGCATGTGGTCAAGGAAATCAACCTGGTCCTGCGTGCCTTTCGTCACCTCGAGTCGGCGGCGACCCGCGACATCTCGGTCGAGCGCGTGGCGGCGCTGCTCGATCGCCCGGTCGCCGATGTGCGGCGCATCCTGTGCCTCAACGAACACATTGCCTCGCTCGATGCGCCGCTGGAAATCGATCCCAACCACACGATCGGCGAGGCCATCGCCGACGAATCGGCGGTCGATCCGGGAACATTGCTGCAGTTCCGCGAAATGGACGCGTTGCTCGACGAATGGCTGGGGCAACTCACGGAACGCCAGCGCCAGATCATCGAGCGGCGTTACGGGCTGAACGGCGCCGATGTGACGCGGCTCGAGGCGCTGGCGAGCGAAATCGGCCTGACGCGCGAGCGGGTGCGCCAGATCCAGGTCGAGGCGCTCGAACGCCTGCGCACGATCATCAAGCTTGGCGGCGTGTCGCGCGATGCACTGCTATAGCAGCGCACACTCCATGCCGCATCAGACCGGCGGCATGCGTTCACGAATTGCGGCGGCGAGCAGGAATACCGACATCGCGTAAAAGCTGGAGCGGTTATAGCGGGTGATGACATAGAAGTTGTTGTAGCCGAGCCAGTATTCGGTCGGCCGGCCCGGCGAAACCAGATCGACCAGCGTCACCGTCGCCTGCGCATCGGCGTCGGCGGTTATTCCCTGTTGCGCCAGCTCGGCGACGAGCAAGGTCGGCTGGATGCCGGCTTCGATCAGGCTGCGCTCAGGTTCGCCACGCGCGCGCGCCGGCACGGCGATCGGCTGGCCGGCCTGCCAGCCATGCTGCTCGAGAAAACGCCCGACGCTGCCGATGGCGTCGTCGACGCTGCTCGAAAGGTCGATTTTCTGGTCGCCGTCGAAGTCGACCGCATAACGCCGCTGGCTGCCCGGCATGAATTGCGGAATGCCGATGGCACCGGCGAAGGAGCCGCGCATGTTGACCGGGTCCATGCCGTTCTCGCGGGCCAGCAGCAGGAACTGTTCGAGTTCCGTGCGGAAGAAGTCGGCGCGGCGCGGGTAATGGAAGGCCAGTGTCGCCAGCGCCTCGAGGACACGGAAATTGCCGGTATTGCCCCCGTACTCGGTTTCGACGCCGATGATGGCGACGATGATCTCGGGCGGCACGCCATAAAGGGCGCTGGCCTTGGCCAGGGCCAGCCGGTTTTCCTGCCAGAAGCGGACGCCGCCATCGATGCGGCGCTCGGTCAGGAAACGCGGCCGGTAGCGTTCCCAGGAACGCTGGAGCGGTGACACTGGCGGCCTGATCAGTTGCAGCACCTTGTCGTTGGGTCGCACCATGGCGAACTGGCGCAGCAGGTCTTCCGCATCGAAACCGTGGCGCTGTTCCAGGTCACGGGCAAACTCGATGACGGCCGGGTCACTGGCGAAACTGGTCGCCACCGGTGCGGCGTGGGTCAGGCAGGCGCTGGCGGCGAGCAGCAGGGTGCCGAGGGCGTGTTTCAATTCGTTCTCCGTCAGGGCAGGCGCGCAAGGGCGCCGCGCAAGGTTGTCAGGTCGTCGGGAATGCCGCTGTAGCGCGCCTGCAGGTAGGCGACGACGACCTCGCGGAACGCCGGTGCGAGCGACGGATGCTCATTTTCGACACGTTGGAGGAGGGCCAGCGGTGTTTCCCAAGGGGCGCAGTTTACTTTGCTTCGGGCCAGCCGGCGCAAGGCTTTTTGCCAGAGGCGGGCGGCAGGGTCGCGGCGCGGTCGCTGGTAGAGGGTCCACGCGGTGACTGCCAGCAGCAGGGCGCCGCAGACGATGGCCAGCGCGGCGGCCAGCTTGCGCCAGTCGGCATCCGGCATGCCGAGGCGCGCCAGCAGTTCACGCTGGCGTTGCGGGTTGTAGCCGAGGACGTACTGGTTCCACGCATTGTTGACCGCTTCCCAGCGGAAGAGCAGGGTGCGCATCCAGTCGCTGCGCAACTGGATTAGCGCCGGCACGGGTTCGCCGGCGGGCATCGCGGCGCCAATGCCGCCCTCGACCCGGGCCGGGGAGACCGCGGCGGTCGGGTCGACACGCGTCCAGCCGCGTCCGGCGAGCCAGACCTCGGCCCAGGCGTGGGCGTCGGACTGGCGGACGACGACGAAACCATCGACCGGATTTGCCTCACCACCCTGATAGCCGGTGACCACGCGAGCCGGTACGCCGGCGGCGCGCATCAGAAAGACGAAAGCCGAGGCGTAGTGCTCGCAGAAGCCGCGCCGGGTGTTGAACAGGAAATCATCGACCGGCTGCTCGCCGAGCAGCGGCGGTTGCAGCGTGTAGAAAAACTTCTCTTCGGCAAAGAGGGAGAGCGCCTTTTTCACCAGATCCGCGGGGTCCGGGTCGGCC
The DNA here is from genome assembly GCA_035466795.1 of Azonexus sp. Classification (GTDB taxonomy): domain Bacteria; phylum Pseudomonadota; class Gammaproteobacteria; order Burkholderiales; family Rhodocyclaceae; genus Azonexus. Next base: position 13,133 of record DATIUN010000333.1, read on the forward strand.
TCCTTCCAGGACTCGGCGAGGGCGCGGGCGCGCGGATTGCGCTCGGGCGGCAAGGCCAGGTTGCGGCGCAGAACTACCTGCTCCTCACCCGGGTTGAAGCGGAAGTCCAGGGTCGCCGTCAGGGCGAAGCGCTGGCGCTGGCTCAGGGGTTCGCGGCTGGTTGCGGTCAACGTGCCGAAAAGGGCAAATTCCGGGCCCAACGCATCGGGCGCGTCGAGCGCCAGCAGCCAGCGCTGCTGGTGTGGCTCGAGGGTGGTTTCGTAGGCGATCGCCGGCGACAGTGCCTCGATCTGCGGCGGCCGGCCGCGACCGTCTTGCGGGCGCCAGGTCAGGCCGTCGTAGTTTTCGAGCACCGGCCCGCGCCAGTAAAGTTTGTCGCGTTGCGGCACCGCCCCGGCGAAGCGTACGCGGAAGGCGATTTCGCTGCTCAGCGCCAGGTTGGCGATAGTGCCCGGCGTCATCTGGTCCGATAATCCGCTGCGCCCGCTGTGCGCATCCTGCGGCAGGCCCCAGAGCGGCCCGGCGACGCGCGGGAACAGGAGATAGAGGACGAGCATGAAGGGGATCGCCTGCAGGGTCAGCAGGCCGGCGTAGCGCAGCGTGGCGCCGGTCGTGCTCAGCGGCCCGCCGTGGAGGCGGATCAGGGTCGCGGTGAGCAGCGTCATCGTTGCCAGCAGCCACAGTCCGGTCGGGATGCTCTGCGAATAGAAATAGTGGGTCAGCAGCAGGAAGTAGCCGAGCGTGACGACCACGGTCGCGTCGCGCCGGCTGCGCAACTCGAGGAGCTTCAGGGCCATGAAGACGACCAGCATGGCGACGCCGGCATCGCGCCCGAACAAGGTACGGAATTCGAACAACACGCCACCTGAGGCAATGGCGACAAGCAGCGCGAGCGGCCAGCGTCCGGGCAGGCGCTCGTTGCGCCACCACAGCCAGCCGGCCCAGGCAAAAATCGCCGTGGCCAGAACGCTCAGCCATGCGGGTTGATGCGCGACGTGCGGCATGGTGGTCGCCAGCGCCGCGGCAAAAAGCCAGGGTGCGGCGCCGCGATCGAGCGTTTCGGCGGGGCGCGTGCTCATGCCGGAAAGAGCGCCAGGGCCTCGAGGCAGCGATGGCGGTGCGCTTCGCCGCTGTCCGGCACGATTTCCTGGCCGGGCAGGCGTAGGCCGTAACAGGCGCCTTCCTCGGCGGCTGCCAGGACCCAGCCGGCGAGGATCGCGATGCGCGTCTCGGGGGCTGCGGCGTCCGGCGTCAGTGACCAGTCGAGTTGCAGTTCGCTCCGGGCGCCGCCGGCGAACTGCTTGACCAGCAGCGGGCGTTGTCCGGCATCGCGGGCGCTGGCTTTCCAGGCGACGTGACGCGGGGAGTCGGCAGGTTGGCGTTCGCGGAAACCGGAAAAATCCTCCTGGCCGCCGTCGCCATGGTGGTCGCCGGTCCGGTTTTCCGCCTGGGGCGCCGGCAACGGCGTCGGCAAGGGTTGCGGATAGATCAGGCAGCGCATGGCCGGCTGCAGATAGCTCCAGGCGACGAAAAGTCCGAGCGGGTAGGTCGTGGCCAGACGGGTACGCGGCAAGTCCAGCCAGCCGCGGCGCACGGAAGCGACCGGCACGGCCACCTCGCTCAGGCTGTGGGCAGAGACGGCAGTGGCGATGCTGCGGGATTCATCACCGGC